>JBKPFE010000070.1:0-4622 GCA_046728705.1 Actinomycetota bacterium | reverse complement strand
GGGCGTGGCCGATGTGGTCGCGGCGGTGCGCTTCGCGCGCGAGCGCGATCTGGTGGTCGCGGTCCGCTCTGGTGGTCACGGCGTCGCCGGGCATGCGGTCTGCGATGGGGGGCTGGTGATCGACCTTTCGCCGATGAAGGGCATCAGGGTCGACCCGCAAGCGAGGACGGCGCGGGCGCAGGCCGGCGTGCTTTGGGGCGAGCTCGACCGCGAGACGCAGCTCCACGGGCTGGCGACCGTCGGCGGGATCGTGACCCACACCGGGATCGCCGGCCTGACGCTCGGCGGCGGCATCGGCTGGCTGATGCGCAAGTACGGCGCCACCGTCGACAACCTGCTTTCGGTCGATCTCGTCACGGCCGACGGTGAGCTCATGACCGCGAGCGAGAGTGTCAACCCCGACCTGTTCTGGGGTGTGCGCGGCGGCGGCGGGAACTTCGGCATCGTCACCTCGTTCGAGTTCCGCCTGCACCCCGTGGGGCCGACGGTGCTCGCCGGGCCGATCTTCCACCCGCTCGGAGACGCCTTGCAGGTTCTGCGCTTCTATCGCGAGTTCGCCACAGCCGCGCCCGATGAGCTGACGACGATCTTCGAACTGAGCGTCGCGCCCCCACTCCCGTTCCTGCCCCAGGACGTGCATGGCAAGCCGATCTTGATGGTCGGCGCCTGCTACGCCGGAACGCCCGACGACGGCATCGACGTCGTCCGGCCGCTGAAGGAGTTCGGCAGCCCGATCGTCGACCTGCTCGAACCCAAGCCCTACCTGGCGTTACAGTCGATGTTCGACCAATCAGTGCCGCACGGCTGGCACCGCTACTGGAAGTCGGTGGAGCTACCGCCGCTCACCGACGAGGCGATCGACACGCTCGTCGAGCACGCATCCGCCTTCACCTCGCCGAAGTCGTACTGCATCGTCTTCCAGCTCGGCGGCGCCCTCAACCGAGTCGGTGCCGAGGACACCGCCTACAGTCAGCGGGACGCCGCCCACAACGTGAACATCAACGCGGTCTGGACCGAGGACGATCCCGAACCCGAACGGCACATCGCCTGGGCACGCGACTTCTTCGACGCGCTGCAGCCCCACGCGAGCGGGCGCGTCTACCTCAACTTCCTCGGCGACGAGGGGCAGGACCGCGTGCGCGCGGCCTATGGCGAGCGCAACTACGAGCGGCTCTCGCGACTCAAGCGGGTCCACGACCAGACCAACTTCTTCCGCCTCAACCAGAACATCCAGCCCGGCTGACGCCCTCGCCGGGGCGACCGGCCCGACTCGGGCGCCTCTAGGGTCATTGTGTGTTTCGAGAACAGACAACGGAGCGCGGGTATGAGACGGGTACGCGAGCCTGGGCACGACGAGCGGCGCGTCATCGGCTTCTTCGACCGGCGGCTCGCTGCGAGCTCGTGAGTTGCGACGCATGACGCCCGGAGGTAGGCGCTCATTTCCAGTGGTGGAATCGACGACCAGATCGACGTTCGTCTCGACGGCTAGAAGCACTCCCTTCGGGGAGTCCCGTTGCTTGTTTCACAAACAGACAACGAGCCGCAGGTGCGAGACGGGTACATCAGCCCCGCTGCAGGCGGTGTCATCGGCGCAGACCGGGATCGGGCTGCGGAAAACTACGTATCAACGACAGGGAATTTTCGGCGATGACACGGACGGCCTGAGCGTCAACGCTCCCACGAAAGCGATGGGAGTCAGGCATGACGGCGGTCCAGCCGATAGCAGCGCCGAGACTCGCGTCGGCACGCACTCGGGCTGACGACTCGCTCGCGCGCCCTGGTCTCCGTGTTCATGTGGTCGGCCACATCCGCGACGTTGGCCGGCGGCGTGGTACGCGCCGGGATCGTCGCATCACGGACGCATGCGGCGGGCGGGGTAGTTGTGGGAAAGAGAGGTCAATGCCATGACGACCATGGAAGCAAGCGAACGCACGACGACAGATCGCCCGATCACCAGTCGCGACCTCGCCGGGGGAATTCCTCGCACCGACGGCGTCCTCCACGAAGCGGCCGGGGCAGTGAGTCGGCGCAGGCAGACCGCCCACTTCGTCCTGCACTTTTTCGAGATGTGCGCGCCAATGTGCGTCGGCTTCGCCGTCGGCGACCTCGTCTACTTCTGGGCCGCCGAGCAACAGGGCTACTCGGAGCCGTTCAGGCAGCTACCCGAGCTGTCGGTGCTCGTCGTCACGTTCACCATGACTGCCCCGATGACCGTCTGGATGCTCTTCCGCGGCACGCCGCGCCGGGCGACCGCGGAGATGTCGGGCGTGATGCCCGTACTGGCGGTTGTCCTCCTCGGACTTGGCTGGCTGGCGATCGTTCCAAAGAGCGATCTCGCGCTGCTCGAGCACGGGCTGATGATGCCGGCGATGCTCGTCCCAATGGTCTTCCGGCTCGACCTCTACACCGGACGCGCTGGTCATACGGGCCGCCACGCGCGAGGCGGGCGACGACGCGGATGACTGCCGTCCGCTCCGACGACCGGACCTGTACTGGCTGCCGCTCGGAGCGGGCGGTCATTCGGTCCGCCTCGACGGGCGCATCTTCGATGACCTCTCCGACACACACGACTCGTGAACTCGCCACCCGCGAGCCCACGTCCCCGCATAGACCGTCCAAAGATGACAGCGAAGGGAGCCTGCTCGTGACCATTCAGCAAGCGGACAGAAACCGACCGATTCAGCACACGAGCAGAAGACGATGAAGCGCGTCGTCGTCGATCACTTCGGTGGCCCCGAGGTCCTGAGGGTGATGGAGGACGACGTTCCCCAACCTGGGCCAGGCGAGGTCCGCGTCAGGGTGCTGGCCGCCGGCGTGTCGTTCACCGATGCTCAGCTGCGCGCTGGCACGTATCTCGGCGTGCCGAAGCCGCCGTTCACGCCCGGCTACGAGCTCGTCGGCGTGGTCGAAGAGCTCGGCCCGGGCTGCTCGAGGCTGAAGGTGGGAGACCGCATCGGCGCGCTGACGGTGTGGGGCGCCCACGCGGAGCGCGTCTGCGTGCCGGAGGCGAACGCGGTCGAGGTGCCCGAGGACCTCGACCCGGCCGAGGTCGTGAGCCTCGTGTTCACCTACATGACCGCGTACCAGCTGCCGCACCGCACGGCGAAGGTGAAGCGCGGCGAGATGGTGCTCGTGCACGGCGCGGCCGGCAGGGTGGGCACCGCGGTCCTCGAGCTCGGAGCGGCTGCCGGGCTTCGCATGTACGGGACCTGTTCCGCTCGCGACCGTGCCGCGGTGGAGCGGCTCGGCGGTGCCGCGATCGACTATCAGAACGAGGACTTCTTGGCGCGGGTGCGCGAGCTCCCCGGAAAAGGCGTGGACGTCGTGCTCGACGGGCTCGGCGGCAAGATGTCGCTGCGCTCCTTCCGCGCGCTGCGGCCCGGCGGACGGCTTGTCGTGTACGGCCACTACGCCACCCTCTCGCACGGGCGCAAGAACCGGGGAGCGTGGATCGAGTGGTACGCGGCGACCGCGACCGTCGCGCTCTGGGGCCTGCTCTCGCCCCGCCGCCGGGTGTCCGCCTACCGGATCCAGAAGCTGCGCGAAGGCCACCAGGCGCTTCCCGTCAGTGGAGGTCGCCGAGCGCTTCCCGTGGGTGGAGGTCCCCGCAACCCGGAGTGGTTCCGTGAGGACTTCCGCGCGCTCCTCGAGCTGCTCCGTGAGGACAAGATCCACCCGGTCGTGGCCGAGCGCCTGCCGCTCACCGATGTGCGCCGCGCGCATGAGCTGCTGGAGCAGTCCGCGTCCGTGGGAAAACTGGTGCTCGTGCTATGAGCCGACGAGGACGCTCGCCGATGGCGCGCGACGTCCGTACTCGTCGAGTAAGGCGGGTCATGTCGGGTGGAGTTCGGTCGGCGCACCCCGTCCGTTTACGAAATTGTGAACGCGCTGCGAGTACGAGACGGGTACATCAGCTTGAGCACGCGCGGGTACGCGCGGGCGCGATAAAACCCGCCGCGCAGGCGCGATTTGCAGGAGAAACGTGATCGCGAATGCCCGGCCGTGCCCGCCAGTACCGCCTGGGAACTTCCATGGTAAGGAGGAGGTCGACGGTTCGAGTCCGTCAGAGGGCTCTGCAAAAAGCCGCGCACAGCGTGGCTTTTCCGGCCGAGTCGATTTGCAAAGGCTCCGCGTGCGGTGGGTATGGAGCCGATGGAGCTTTCAAGCTGAGAACGTAGAAAACACGTGCTCTCAGTGCGCTGTCCGGTACGGCCCGCGGCTCCAGGGGTGCACTGCATCGAGCTGTCGGCGGCGCGGCTGCGATGGCGGTCCCCTCAGTCGTCCGCGAGGGCCTCGGTCAGGTGCCGACGTAGGCCGCGAGATGCTCGCCGGTGAGGGTGGAGCGGGCCGCGACGAGGTCGGCGGGTGTGCCCTCGAAGACGATCCGGCCGCCGTCGTGGCCGGCGCCGGGGCCGAGATCGATGATCCAGTCGGCCTGCGCCATGACCGCCTGGTTGTGCGCGATGACGATGACCGACTTGCCGGAGTCGACGAGCCGGTCGAGCAGGCCGAGCAGCTGCTCGACGTCGGCGAGGTGGAGGCCGGTGGTCGGCTCGTCGAGGACGTAGACGTCGCCCTTCTCGGCCATCTGGGTGGCCAGCTTGAGCCGCTGCCGCTCGCCG
>JBKPFE010000321.1:0-3263 GCA_046728705.1 Actinomycetota bacterium | reverse complement strand
GCCAGGAGGTCTCCTCCGGCGTCGGCATCGAGCTGGACCGGTTCGCGCGGAAGAAAGGCCGGGCGCTCCGCCGCCAGCCAGCGCAAGGCGGCCTCGCGTGCCGCGTCGAGCACGACCTGGCCCCGATCGAGGAAGACCACTCGATTTGCACGCTCGAGCGGCAGCGCTGGACGCTGCTCCGAGATGACGACGGCGCAGCCGAGCTCGGAAGCGTAATCGAGCAGCGCTTCGGCGCCGTCGGGGTCGAGCTGTGAGGTCGGCTCGTCGAGCAGCAGCAGCGCCGGGCCGAGCGCCAGCGCCGCAGCGACGCAGACGCGTTGGAGCTCCCCCGACGAAAGCTCATGCGTCCGGCGGCCCGCCAGGTGATCGGCGCCCACCGCCCGCAGTGCGTCGAGCGCTCGATCCCGGATCCGGGCCGGGGCGACTCCGATGTTCTCGAGCCCGAAAGCGACCTCGTTCTCGACGATCGTGAAGACGACCTGGTCTTCGGGATCCTGAAAGACGCTGGCGACGGTCCCGGCAAGGTCACTGGGCTTCGTCTGACGCGTGTCGCGGCCGACCACCTCGACTCTGCCGACGAACTGACCGCCGTGGAAGTGCGGGACGAGCCCGGCGAGTGCGCGAAGCAGCGTGGACTTCCCCGAGCCGGACGATCCGAGCAGGCAGACGACCTCCCCCGGTTCGAGCTCGAACGAGATGTCCTCCAGGGCCGGACGGTCTGCCTCCGGATACCAGTACGCGAGCTCCTCGATCCGGGCTAGAGCCACAGCGCACCCGCGAGGACGACAAGCGCGGCAGCTGTGAGCGCCAGGTGGTCCCAAGCGCTCCACGGCGGCGACGGCGCCCTCGTCCGCCCCGCTCTGCCGAACCCGCGCGCTTCCATCGACTCGGCGAGGTTCAGCGAGCGCTCGAGCGAGCCGGCGACGAGTGGCGACAAGAGCCGCGCCCGGCCGCGAAGGCCCGCGACCGCGACGCCCCGGCCGCGCAGCGCTTCGATATAGCCCGAGGCGTCGCGCTCGAGCGTCGGAACTAGCCGCGTCGCCAGGGCGACGGCGAGCACCGAGCGGCGCAGCCGCCCGCCGGCCAGCAACAGCCGGTCCTGGTCGAGGAGGAGCGCGTAGGCGGCGAACGCGAGCCCCACCGCCGCGAGGCGGAGGCCCTGGAAGAGCGCCTCAGCGAGCTCCTCGCTGGTGACGTCGAGGGTGCCGATCACCGGGATCGTCGGCCCCTCCCAGTAGACGACGCCGCCGTACGCCGCGACGAGCGGGCTGAACAGGAAGAGAACGAGGCCGGACGCGAGCGTCCCGACCAGGTACGGCCAGCGGCGGCGACGCGGCGCGCGCAGGCAGACGGCGAGGAGAACGCCGGCGATGACCGCGACCGAAATCGTCCGATCGGCGAGCAGGGCGGCGGCGGCGAGACCGGCCAGCAGCGCGGCGGCGGGAACCGGGCTCACCGAAGCCCCTCGTAGCGGAAGCGCGCCAGGGTCGGATCGCGGGCAAGCCGCCTTGCAGCGTCGACGCCGAGCTCGAAAACGACGGGATCTCCCGCTGCGCCGGAGAGGCGCGCCCGGAAGCCCGAGCCGCCGACCAGCACGAGCCTGTTCGCTCCATCCGCGGGCCCGTTGAGCGAGCCGCGCACGAGCTTCGCGAGCCTCCGCGCTGTCTCAGTTTCTGCCGCGTCGACAACGGCCGGCCGGCGCCGCCCGTCGAAGCCGTGGACGAATGGCTCGGGGAAGGCGCCGACGACGATCGGAACGCGCTGCTCCGTGCCCCACGAGCGGTGATCGAACCAGAGGACGTCGCCGTCGTGCAGCCGGTAGTCGGTGGCACTCCGGTCGGCCTCGTAGCCGTTGACATAGAAGAACCAGTCGTGCTGGTCCGCCAGGCTGCCCTCGACCCCATCGATCGCCTGGACGAACCGGCCGCCGTACCGCGTCTCGACCTCGGCCTTGCGCCGAAGCGCCTCCATCGCCGAGATTCCCGCCGGGACGGTGGCCGTCAGGACGACCTCCGCCCCGCGGTCGCGGGTGATCCAGAGCTGGGCGCTGCCCTTTCCGGACGCCTCCTCCCCGCACCCGACGAGGACGCCGAGCGCGAGGAGGAGAGCTGCGAGCCGCCGGAGGCTCACGTAAGGGCGTTCGACCGGATCGCGCCCGCCATGGTCGCCCGGACGGGCCCGGTGTGCCGTCCGACACAGCCTCGGCCGGCGCGGGTGCGAACCCGTCGCCCGTCCACCTGCAGGACGGCGCCGGTCGCAGAGCGGTCCATGCCCTGGTCGTTCTCAGCCACCGCCCGGTAGCAGTTGCGCCCGATCCGGGTCAGCAGCAGCGTGGGTGGCCCGCCGGTCGCGCCGAACGTCGCCCAATACCAGAGCACGCGGTCGCCGTCCTTGAGCTCGATCTGATCGGCCCCGACCGGCGGCGACGCGCCGTTGACCTTGAACACCCAGCCGTTCGAGCCGCCGGCGGGATACCGGCCGATCTGGTCGACGTAGGGCCCGAACGACGTGGTGGTGACGTGGTAGTAGAACTCGCCGCGCTGGCTCGCCGCGTCGAGCGCCTGAAGCGCGTGGGCGCCGGCCTCGAAACGAGTCTCGAGGGCTCCGTACAGCGACTGCGTACGGCCCTCGACTCGAACAGACACCCGGGCTGCGTCGGCAGCCGAAACAGGCAAAGCGGCGACTATGATCAGCGCCGCGAGCGTGAGAAGCGTCCTTCGCACGAATCCTCCTTCCGCGAGGGGTTCGATGGCTAGGCGGGCGGCAGGTCTTCTGACTCGGGGCGCCCTCCCTTGCCGCCTTCCCGGCCCGGGGGCCAGTGGCGTCCGGCAGGGAGCTTCTCCCCTCACAGCGGCGGGACCGTCCCGGATTCGCACCGGGTTCCCTCACCGCTCGCCTCTGTTGTCCGGCCTAGTATGCCGGGCCGTGCCGTCAGGGGTTTACAAGTGGGCCCCGGTGCTGGCGTGGGCGGGCCTGATCTTCGTCCTCTCGTCCGTCCCGGATCTCGGCACCGGCCTCGGCGGTTGGGACCTTGCGCTGCGAAAGATCGCGCATGCGGCGGAGTACGCCGTGCTGGGGTTCTTGCTCCTCCGAGCGACCGGGCGGGTCGAGGCAGCACTGGGCCTCGGGATCGCGTACGCGGTTAGCGACGAGATCCACCAGCACTTCGTCTCAGGGCGACACGGCGCGCCGCTGGACGTCGCAATCGACGCCGTCGGCGTCGCGGTCGGCGTCTACGTGGGAACACGGTGGCGGCGAGCCTC
>JBKPFE010000028.1:0-1097 GCA_046728705.1 Actinomycetota bacterium | reverse complement strand
CCCGTCGTCAGCCTCGAACCAACCTCGAACGGACCCTCCAGCCACACCCCGACTGTACTGCGCGGCTCCCGATGCGACCCGCCGAGCACGCCAAGTGGTACGTCGAAGATGACCGGCCATATGGCGCACCGCTGAGGACTGCGGTGAGCTCCTCAGCCTGCGATCAGTCAGAGGTGCGCCGGAAGCAATAGTTGTAGACGCTTCGCGAGTGACGCTCGAAGGGTTGGCCACATGAGCCAGGGTCGCCGGCAACGGCACGTTCCCAGAGCACGGCATCGCACGGTTGCCCCCCATCACCTCGTTCGTGTCCGCCGCCGCGGCGGAGTTCCAATCGGCGCCTACCCCGTCGAGCCCGGGGCTCGGAGTCACGATCGACCGACAGCTCGCTGGATGGGACCTCGCGTCCGACGCGTCGGTGTTGCGGATCGCGTCACTGCGACGAGCGTACCGACCCCATGACAACTAGTGGGCTAGTGGGTTGTCGGTGCGCGGACAGATCGTTCCCGATCTCGACACCGCGCTTGAGCGGATCGAGTTCTACGTCGCGTGTGCGGGATGGCCGGGTAGCGCGGTGAGTTCATACACGTGCCCGTCCGGGGCGCGGAAGTGTGACCAGGACGAGCCGGCACCGGTGTGAATCGGGCCGATGAACTCGACGCCGCGCGACTCGAGCTCTTCTCGAGCGGCTGCGACGTCGTCGACGAGGAACCCGACCACCGGTGCGACCATGTAGCTCTCGCCGACGGCCGTGTCCAAGACCTCGATCCGATCTCCGCTGGCCAGATCGAAGACGGCCAAGCCTGGGTCGTCGCGCGGGGCGACGCCGGTGATCTCGAGGAAGAACTCACGCATCTCGTCGAAGCGCTCGGTTCGGGTGCCGAGCCAGACAATTCCTTTGACTCTCATTGCGCTCTTTAGTCCCGTCCTCGCCGCGAGCCTAACTGCTGGCCTAACGCGTTGCTCTGGACCGGCGAGTGCAACTTCCAGGCGCTCCCTGGCCAGACACCGGGAGACGATCGCAGACAATCGCCCCGCTCAGCGGACTACCAGCTTGGCGCCTCGCACCAGGCCTCGAGCCGGGCAATCGCGCGCGTAAG
>JBKPFE010000195.1:0-1139 GCA_046728705.1 Actinomycetota bacterium | reverse complement strand
CGTCCGCGACCTCGCTCGTCCCGACCGCCGTCGGGTCGTCGCGGCGCGGCTTCATGTCGTAGGTGACGCTTTTGCCCTCGCTGATCACCTCGGCGATCGCCGCCTCCAGCCGCTCGGCCGCATCCCCCTCCTCGAGGTAGCGGAGCATCATCACGCCGGAGAGCATCTGCGCCATCGGATTGACCTTGTTCTGCCCGGCGTACTTGGGCGCCGAGCCGTGGGTGGGCTCGAAGATCGCCGTGCCCTCGCCGAAGTTGGCGCCGGGCGCCATTCCGAGCCCGCCGATCATCCCGGCGCAGAGGTCGGAGACGATGTCGCCGTACAGGTTCGGGCAGACGAGGACGTCGTACTCCTCCGGCCGCTGGACGAGCTGCATGCACATGTTGTCCACGATCCGGTCGTCGAACTCGACGTCCGTGTTCTGCTCCGCGACCTCGCGGGCGACGCGCAGGTAGAGACCGTCCGTGAACTTCATGATGTTCGCCTTGTGGACGGCCGTGACCTTGCGGCGGCCGTTCCGGCGCGCGTACTCGAAGGCAAACTCGACGATCCGCCGGGAGCCCGTCACCGACAGCGGCTTGATCGAGATCCCGGCATCCGGATACCTGAGCTTGCCGCCATGACGTTCGATCCAGTCGATCAGCTCGCGCGCGTCGTCCGTTCGCTCCTCGTACTCGATCCCCGCATAGAGGTCCTCCGTGTTCTCGCGGATGACGACCAGGTCGACGTCGTCGAAGCGGGAGCGCACTCCGGCGTAGCTCTTGCACGGCCTCACCTGCCCGTAGAGATCGAGGGCCTTCCGCAGCGTGACATTGACCGAGCGGAAGCCGCCGCCGACCGGCGTCGTGATCGGGCCCTTGAGCGACACCCCGGTCTCACGAATCGAGTCGAGAACGTGCTCCGGCAGCGGGTTGCCGCCGTATTCGTCCATGACGTCAGCGCCCGCGTGCTGCACGTCCCAGTCGAACTCGACGCCGGTCGCCTCGAGCACGCGGCGTGTCGCCTCTGTGAGCTCGGGACCGGTGCCGTCGCCGGGGATCAGCGTGACTCGATGAGCCATACGGCGGCGACTCTAGCGGAGCGTCGAATCGGTCCGGTCCGGGTAGATTCCGCGCGATGAACGACTTCAAGCCCGGTCT
>JBKPFE010000141.1:0-7990 GCA_046728705.1 Actinomycetota bacterium | reverse complement strand
GACCAGAAGACGTCGCGGCGGTGAACGATTCGGCGGGTCGCCATCTGCACGATCGTGACCGCCATTCGAAACGGATGGTGCGGCGCGGCGAGGTGAGGCACCTGGCGAAACCAGCCGATGTAAGACTGCGGATCGCTCGCGCGCACGCGAATATCCACACGGCCGGACAGATGGTTGCGGTTGAGCCGCCGCCCCGCCTGCGGGAGGCGGGCGACATTTGCCTGCCGTCGGCCCCAGCGTGGCGTCGCCGGCGAGTAGAAGCGGATCTCGTGCACGACCGGTTTCGCGCGATCCACGTAGGGGCGGAGCTTTCCTCCCCGCCGGAGCGGATTGATGACCAGCCGCCGTCCGTCGCCAGTGAAGATGAACTCGCTGAGATGGACATGCCAGGTTCCTCGCCACGTCCAACCGATCAGCTGGCCCGGCCGCACGGCCTCACCCGGCTCGACCAGCGCGTCGATATGCCCGTAACCGAAGTGGCCGATACGCGCGAAGCCACGCACGCCACGCGCTGACGCCTCGTGCACACGGCCACCCTCGACCGCGTACACGCGGTGTGTCCGCCCAGGCGGCGCGCCCTGCTCCGGGCGGTCATCGCGTACCGCTACATCGACGCCCTCATGGAAGATCGCGCCGCGGCGCCGATCGGGCCGCGGATCGAGGAAAGACCCTCGGATTGGGTGCTGCCGTTTAAGCGGTAGCACCGGCCATCCGCTCCACGAGTCGTTGTAGCTCTGAAACGCCTCAAGCCGGCCGGGAATACGCTGCGGCACAACCCTCGACCTATCCCGAAAACCGCCGATCAAACCGTCGGCAGCGCACAAGTCGGCAGTCGACGCCCGTCGACAGCCTGTCGCCGCGCTCAACCAGGCCAGGCGTCGGCCAGCTTGCGGCGGGTCTCGATCAGGTGCTCGGGGAGCACCTTGACGTCGGCCAGCACCGGCATGAAGTTCGTGTCACCTGCCCAACGTGGCACCAGATGGAGATGGACGTGATCGGTGACGCCGGCACCGGCGATGCGGCCGAGGTTCCAGCCGACGTTGAAGCCCTGCGGACCGTAGAGCTGCGCCAGCGCCCCCATAGCCTGGCCCGCGAGCCGATGAACCTCCAGGGCCTCGCCGTCACCGAGCTCAGAGAACTCCCCGACGTGCCGGAAGGGCGCGACCATCAGGTGGCCGGACGCGTACGGGAACCTGTTCAGGAGGGCGAAAGCCTCCCGGCCGCGATGGACGACGAGGCCGGGCTCGTCCTCGCCCTCGACGGCGCGGCAAAAGATGCACCCTTCCTGCTTGTCGGCCTGCTCGATGTATTCGAGGCGCCAGGGGGCCCAGAGTTGCTTCACGAGCGGAGGTTAGTTCGTAGGCCTCGCGGGAATACCTGTGACAGATGGTTCGGCGAGCCTTCTTGGCTGTCGTGCTGGCCGTCCTCGTCGCGGGCGTCTCGAACGCGGCGGGCCAGCAGCCGGCCGCAACGTGCCTCGACACGCGCGCCACGATCGTCGGCACGCCAGGCAACGACTCACTCGTCGGCACCAGCGGGCAGGACGTGATCGATGCGTTGCAGGGAAACGACACTGTGGACGGAGGGCTTGGCGACGATCTGATCTGCGCGGGTGACGGCGACGACGTGGTGCTCGGAAACGACGGAGCCGACGGACTCGTCGGTGGGCTCGGCAATGACCGCCTCGATGGCGGAACAGGCGAGCTCAACATCGCGGTCTACTTCGAGGCGGCGGGTGCCGTGGCCGTCGATCTCGTGGCGGGCAGCGTAACGGGCGCGTCTGGAAGCGATTCGCTCGTCAACATCAACGCGGTCGTGGGCTCTCGCCGCGCCGACACGCTCAAGGGCGGTACCGGCGAGGACCTGTTGGTCGGGCTCGGCGGCAACGACGTGCTAGCCGGTCGCGGCGGGAACGACCTGCTGAGCGGATCCGGCGGCGACGACCGGCTGACGGGCGGCGCCGGCGTCGACATCGCGGACTACAGCTCTTTGCGGGGCCGCGTCCGCGTCAATCTCACCACGGGCCGTGCCTTCGGCGAGGGCCGTGACCGGCTCCGGGAGGTCGAAGGCGTAGTCGGCGGCGTGCGCGGCGACGAGCTGATCGGCGATCGCCAGCGGAACCTGCTCTTCGGCGCAGACGGCAACGACACGATCGAGGGTAGAGCCGGCCGTGACGATCTCAACGGTGGCAGGGGACGCGACCGCTTGAACGGTGGAGCCGGCCGGGATCGTTGCCGCGCCGGTGAATTCATGGAGCGCTGTCCCTAGAGGCTTCTAAAAGAACCGCTTCAGCCGGAAGAAGGTAAGCACTCCGGCCAAGACGCCGACCATCGCTGCGACGATGACCCAGAAGGCGGCCGCGGTTCCGTGGCCAGGAAACGCAACGTTCATCCCGAACACGCTTGCGATCAGCGTGAGCGGCAGCAGGAGCACGCTGAAGATCGTCAGCACCCGGAGGACGTCATTCTGGCGGTGGGATAGCGCTGCCTCGTTCGTCGTCTCCAGCGCCTCGACGACTTCCTTGTAATTGTCGAGGATGTCCCAGATCCGCTCCGAGGCGTCGACGAGATCGTCGAAGTAGAGCTCGAGGTCCTCGGGCAGAAAGCGCTCGACATGGCGCTCGAGCAGCCTCAACGTCGGACGCTGCGGCTTGACGATCTTGCGGTAGGAGATGATCTCCTGCTTCGTCTTGGAGATGTCCCGGACGATGTCCTCGAAGCGGTCCTCGTCGATGTCGTCCTCGATCCGGTCGAGCTTGTGGCCGATCTTGTCGAGGATCGGGAAGCAGTAGTCGAATAGGTCGTCGAGGACGTGGTAGAGGAGGTAGCCCGAGCCCTTGCCGAAGAGGCTCTCGCGCAGCTCGGGATCGTCGCTGCAGCGCTGGAAGAGGCGGGTGACGGGCAGTAGCTCGACCGTCGGCAGGGTGACGAGGTAGTCGGGGCCGAGGAAGACGTCGAGCTCGCCGGCGTTCAGGCGCTGCACGGCCTTGTCGTAGACGGGGAAGTGGAGGACGACGAAGCGGTAGTCCTCGTACTCATCGACCTTGGGCCGCTGCCGCTTGGAGAGGACGTCCTCGACATCGAGTGGATGCCAGCCGAAGCGCTCGGCGAGCGCCGTCGCCTCGTCCTTCGTCGGCGAGTCGAGATGAACCCAGGTCAGGCCGTTGGCGGTGAGCTCAGCGGGCTCGCGCGCAGCGGGCGCGACGACCTCGCGCGTGTCGCGGGAGCGCGACCGGATGCGGGGCAGGCTGGGCATTGGTACTGAGCGGGTCGTCCGTTCTCATGGCGTTCGTCATCCTAGCTACGACGCCTCTTCCATAATTCAGCCGTGATCGTTGACATGGCCCTCTACGAGAAGGGCGTCCGGCGGCCGGGCGAGGTCGACCTCGAGCAGATGTACGAGGCCTGCCGCAGACCCGAGTGTTTCGCCTGGATCGGCCTCCACGAGCCGACAGAGGAGGAGTTCGACTCGGTGCGGCGCGAGTTCGGCCTGCACGAGCTCGCCGTGGAGGACGCGATCGAAGCCCATCAGCGGCCGAAGCTCGAGGTGTACAGGGACTCGCTCTTCATGGTGCTCAAGACCGCCCGATACGTTGAAGGCGGCCCGGCGGTCGAGACCGGCGAGATCCAGGTCTTCATCGGAGAGGGGTTCATCATCACCGCCCGGCACGGCGAGACCAAGCTCCACGACGTTCGGCTCCAGCTCGAGCAGCGGCCCGACTTCCTCCGCCTCGGCCCGGGCGCAGCGCTGCACGCGATCATCGACCGGGTCGTCGACGACTACGGGCCCGTCGTCGAGGCCCTCGATCGCGATGTCCGCAACCTCGAGGCCGAGGTCTTCTCCGAGCGCAGAGGGGACTTGACCCAGCGGATCTACGGCCTCAAGCGCGAGGTCCTGGAGCTCTACGACGCCGTGGCCCCGCTCAACGAGCCCCTCGAGCGACTCGAACGTCTCACCTTTCCGCTGATTCCCAAGAAGCTCTGGCCCTACTTCCGGGACGTGAAGGATCACGTTCTCCGCTACGTCCGGGAGGTCGACGGTTTCCGTGAGCTCCTCACCAGCATGCTCGCCGCGAACCTGACCCAGGCGAGCGTGCGTCAGAACGAGGACGTCCGAAAGATCTCCGCCTGGGCTGCGATCATCGCCGTCCCGACGTTGATCACCGGCATTTACGGCATGAACTTCGAACACATGCCCGAGCTGGGCTGGACCGTCGGCTACCCGCTCGCCGTTGCCGTAATGGCAGCTGTCAGCTTCGGGCTTTACCACAAGTTCAAGCGCTCCGGGTGGCTTTAGAGAGCTCGCGGCTAGAATCAGCCGCTCGGCGCCTGTAGCTCAGGGGATAGAGCGCGCGCCTCCGGAGCGCGAGGTCGTAGGTTCGATTCCTACCAGGCGCATTAGTTCCAGATTTGCAGGGATTTCGTGGAGCCTGGCGGGAACGACTTTACAAATCGCCGTCAGCCTCGTCCTCACCGACGACGTAGCGCATCGTCTCCTCGAGCTGGTCGATATCCCAGTCGGTGTAGATATCGCCGGTTGTGGTGATGGACGAGTGGCCGAGTAGCTTTTGCAGCCTTCAGGTTGCCGGTGCGGTCGAGCACCGACTGACCGGCCGTGTGCCGCGCCATGTGCATCTTGCGGCCGCGGGTGATGCCCTCGGCGACGATCCCGGCGCGTTGCAGGCAGCGGTACCACCACTTGTGCAGACCGTGAACGCCCATCGGCTGGTCGCGGTGCTCGGTGACGAACTTCTCCCCAGCCTTGTGCCGGTTGGGCGCAGGTCACGGCGGCAGAGCAGGTAGTCGTCGTTCCGCCAGATCGTCGTTCACGACCTCCGTGCCCCGCCGGTTTTTCTCCCTGATCTAGACCCCGCAGGGGTCGAGCCCGGCGCACCGGGGGCCCGCCCCCCAGGGCGAGGGTTACGCCGCCGCTTGGGTCATGCGGTGCGCGAGCGTCTGGATGAGCTTGTCGCGCAGGTCGCGATCGAACTCGGTCAGCACATGCTGCGTCAACAGCCGGGCGGTCGTGTCGCCTTCCCGAAGCAGCACTAGTTCGAGGTAGAAGTTCGGCTGCAGTCCCTCCCCGGCCCCCGACGTGCTTTCGAGCGGGATCACGATCTGCCAGGCCTGCGCCTCATCTACGTCGGGCGGCGTCAAGCCGAGCTCGCCGATGTCGACCTCGCCGAGCTTGAAGCCCTCGAAGCCCTCGTTGTCGCCTTCGGCCCTCACAGCTCGTTCGATCAAATCTTGGAAGCAATCCTCGGCGGCGCTACCTCCAAAACCCTCTGAATACTTGCTCATCGCGTCTCCGGCCTGCTGCTCGTCGTCGAAGATGACGACAGCTGAGCTCGCCTGCTTCGCCTGCCCACCCTGCGCGAAGAAGTCTTGTGACTCGGCGTCGCCAGTCCTCGTCAACCCCGAGTAGTCGACGCTGATGCACTCATTGAATACCTCCCGGCCAGTGTCGTCGTCGCTCTCAGGTGCGGAAACTCGCCAGCCGTCCGGGAAGTCCGCAAGCGTAAGGTTGATCGACTCGGCTCTCTGCTGCGCTTTCGGCTCGATAGCGATTCCCGATGCCGTGGCCTCACCCTCGTCATCGTCCCCGCCGCACGCGCCAGCTGCGACGAGGAGGACGATCAGCGCAAGTGCGGCGATGATCCGCACGTAGATCAGTTCGTGACAGGATCGCCGACGCCCGCGGGTGTCCCCCTCGAAGGAAGAAGGCGAAGAACGGGTCCGAGATGTAGACCATGTCGTACGACTCGATCGTGGGCCGGATCGCCCATGCGCCCATCGTAGATCCGCCGGCCCCTCACGAAGCTACGGCAGGTCAGGCCGCAGCGCCAGAGCCCGAACTGGGCATGTCCTCAACGACCAGGACGGGCGGCTGGTCGGCGTCGTCGTCGCGGACCCGCACCACCTGGAGCATCCGGTTTGCACCTAGCGGGATCGTGTCGCCAAGGCTCCAGGAGAGAACGGAGCTCTCGATCGACGGAGGCTCGGCCGGCGTCCCGTCTAGCCGCTCGAGCTTGAAGGTGAAGGTCATCCGGCCCTCCTCATCCGGGACCGGACGGCCGCGTGGAGCATAGCGAGCTCCGGCGTCCCGGAGCTCCGGAAACTTAGTGTTGTCATTGCTGACGACTGCGGTGATGCGTAAAGGGCGGCTGACGCTGGAGTTCATAGGATGGGGTCATGCCGGCTGTCTTCGTCCACGGACTCCCGGAGACCAGCCGGATCTGGGACTCTCTGAGAAGAACCCTCGACCGCGACTCGATCGCTTTAGCGCTGCCCGGTTTCGGCACCGACCGTCCGGCCGGATTCACGGCGACGAAGGACGCCTACGCAGAATGGCTTGCGGATCAGCTCAGAGGGATGGAAGAGCCCGTCGATCTGGTCGGGCATGGACGTGGGAGCGCTAATAACTCTGCGCGTGGCCACCGCCTTCGATGTTCCCTTGCGCAGCTTCGTGGTCGACGTTGCGCCGATCTTCCACCCCAGCTTCGTCTGGTCCGAACGCGTCCACAAACTTCAGACACCCGGTGGTGGCGAAGACTTTTTGAAGGGCATGCGCGAGGCGAACCCGGAGGATCCGGACAGCACCGCCGCCCGCCTGGCCAACGCGGGCATGTCGATCGAGGAGGCTCAAGCCATGGGTGCAGCTCACGACGAGACGATGAGCCGGAGCATCCTCGACTTCTACCGCTCTGCGGTTCCGAACGTGGCCGCCCACTGGTGGGAAGACGTCAAGGGACAAACCCGTTCGCGTGGGCTCATTCTGCTTCTGCCGGACCCGCCCGAAGAGGAAGAGATGTCCTTGGAGGTGGCGCGGCGCCTCGGCGCTCAGACGGCACGCCTGGACGGTCTCAATCACTGCTGGATGGCCGAGGCCCCGGAGGTGGTGGCCCCGGTCTTGCAGAGCTTCTGGTCTTCAGTTGGTTGAGCCGTTTTCGAGCTTGTGCGTTTCGCGTCGTAACGCCCGGTTCCGGGTCGAAATGCTGCCTCCTGAGCTGCCGCCTCCTTGGACGCACGGGGTCATGACCCTCCAGGCGAGCCGCCCACGGGCGAGGACGCCTGGGAGGTGGAAGCAGGCGCGGGGTCACCCCGCCGCTCAAACTGCGATTATCTCGGCGAAAGTGGGCGGGCTGATCACAATCGGCACCTATGGGACGCGGGACGAGGCGGAGGTCGTTCAGGGTCTGCTCGCTTCGGCAGGGATCGAGGCATCGATCAGAGCCGACGATGCGGGCGGCGCCTTTCCGTTCGTGCTTTCTGGAGGGGCGCAGGTCCTGGTCGACGAGAGCGATGCCGCTGCGGCTTCGGAACTCCTCGCGAACCGAGCCGACGAGACCTGACCAAGGCTTCTTTCGCCGGAAGGTCACTGCCCAACTCCCGCCTCGGCGAGCTGGCGGAGCACGAGCGCGTTTGGCTCCTCCGCCTCGCGCCAGTCGCCAGCAGCGCAGCGACGACATGGCCTTCCGGACACCGACCGTGCTGACTAGCCGCAGCGTAATTCCCGTCCGCGCTAGTGCCGCACTACCGCGAGCGTCAACAGCCCTCGACCCAACGCGTCCGTGTGGGCAGCTCTCCGAGTGTCCGCTCTCAATCTTGAGCAGACAGCGCTGTTCGCGCCCCATGGAGACGTAGTACGTGGCTTTGCATGTCAGGCCCGACAGGCAGGGAGTAGTGTCGGTGAGGTCTCCAACCAGAGAGGAGGTCAACCAAACCCGGCCCTAGCGACCAAAGGAGGTCGTCATGAGTAGCACCGTCGAGACCGCAACCGAGATCCGGCCCTTCCACATCGAGATACCAGAGGAGCAGCTGGACGACTTGCGCCGGCGCATCGCGGCCACGCGCTGGCCCACCAAGGAGCTCGTCCCGGACCGGTCGCAGGGCGTCCAGCTGGCGACGATGCAGGAGCTCGCCGCCTACTGGGCGAGCGACTACGACTTCGGGAGGCTCGAAGCGAGGCTGAACGCGCTCCCGCAGTTCAC
>JBKPFE010000054.1:0-3969 GCA_046728705.1 Actinomycetota bacterium | reverse complement strand
TCGGGCGCCAGCTTCGTCTCCAGCGGCTTCTCGCCGCGGAACATCTGCGCCTGCGACTTCCCGACCATCTGGATGCTCCCGAGGGGGAACTCGAATTCGTCCGTCCCGAGGTAGAAGTCGTTGAGACCGAGGGTCTTCTGGAAGACGGTCGGGTTCTCCTCACGCGAGAGCGCGAGCACCGCGATGCTGTCGTGGAACATGTAGTTGCGGCCGACCTGGTCGGAGCCGTTCGCTAGGCCGTTCGCGTGCTTGTCGGTCGCCGACTGGAGCAGCAATTTCGTCGTGTTGGCCGCGCCGCAGGCCACGACGACGATGTCTCCGGCGTAGCGCTCGGTCCCGCCGTCACGCTCGACGACTACTTCCGTGACCGAGGTCCCCGGCTCGTCGGTCTCGAGCTTCGTTGCCTTCGCGTTCGTCAGCAGCGTGACGTTCGGATGCTCGAGCGCCGGCCGCACGCCGAGCACCTCCGCATCGGACTTCGCGTGCACGAGGCACGGGAACCCGTCGCACGTCGGGCAGCGAACGCAGTGGCTGTACGGCATGTTCGCCTCGTTGAGCCTGATCCCACACGGCGCGTGGAAGGGGTGGTACCCGGCTGCCGCGAGATCGTCCGAAAGCTGTTGGATCCGCGGCTCGTGCGAGACGGCCGGGAACGGGTACGGCGCACTCGCTGGCGGTTCGGTCGGGTCCTCGCCCCGCGCCCCGTGCACCTCGTACAGCTGCTCCGCCTGCGTGTAATAAGGCTCGAGCTCCTCGTACTCGATCGGCCAGGCGGGCGAGACGCCGTCGTGATGACGGAGCTCGCCGAAGTCCTCCTTGCGGAGACGGTAGAGCGCCGCCCCGTAGAGCTTGGTCGCTCCGCCGACGAAGTAGTGGATCTGCGGCTGGAACGGCTTGCCCTTGTCGTCGTACCAGGTGTCCTCGGAGATGTAGCGGTTGTCGACGAAGACGTCGGCGGCGTCCCAGTTCTGCGGTTCGCGCGGAAGCCAATCCCCGCGCTCGAGCAGAAGGATCCGCTTGCCCGAAGGCGCGAGGTGACGGGCGAGGGTGCCGCCGCCCGCACCCGTGCCGATGATGATGACGTCGTAGGAATCCATCGTCAGTACTCCTCGAGCATCTCGGGGACGATGATTCGAGCCGCGGCCTCCAACAGCGCCAGGTGGGAGAACGCCTGCGGGAAGTTGCCCAGGTGCCTGCCGGTCTCCGCGTCGAACTCCTCGGCATAGAGCCCCAGCGGAGAGGCGACTCGCAGCAACCGCTCCATCAGGTCGCGCGCCCGCTGCAGCTCGCCGACGATCGCGAGCGCGGAGACGAGCCAGAAGGAGCAAATGAGAAACGTGCCCTCCTTGCCGGACAAGCCGTCGTCGGTCTCGTCGGTGCGGTAGCGCAGGACGAAACCGTCCTCTGTCAGCTCCTTGGCGATCGCGTTCACGGTGGCGCGGAGACGCTCGTCGTCGCCGGGCAGGAACTCGAACATCGCCGCCAGGAGTGCGGAGGCATCCAACGCATCCGTGTCGTAGTGCTGACGGAGAGCGCCCCGACCGTCGACACCGTGTCCGAGGATGTCCGCTTTGATCTCCTCCGCGGTGGCGCGCCACGTCTTCTGGGAGTCCGGATCGCCGCGGATCTCTGCCAGCTCCGCGGCGCGGTCCAGCGCGACCCAGCACATGAGCTTCGAGGACACGTAGTGCTGCGGCGCCCCGCGGGCCTCCCAGATGCCCTGGTCGGGCTCACGCCAGACGCTAGTCGCGCACTCGGCCTGAGTCTGGACGATCGGCCAGAGCCGGCGCGGAAGGCGCTGGCTGTGCCGAGTGTGGAGGAGAATCGAATCCAGCACCGCGCCGAAGACGTCGTTCTGGCGCTGGTCGAAGGCCCCGTTGCCGACGCGCACCGGGCTGGCGCCGGCATAGCCGGAGAGGTCGTCGCGGGTCGATTCGGTCAGGTCGAGCCTGCCGTCGATTCCGTACATGATCTGAAGAGACCCGTCCTCGGTCGGCTCGACGTCGGCGACGAACTGGATGAACTCGTCCGCCTCCCAGTCCAGGTTGAGGTAGTGCAACGCCTGGAGGGTGAACGTCGTGTCGCGGATCCAGGTGTAGCGGTAGTCCCAGTTCCGCTCACCCCCGGGCGTCTCGGGCAGTGAGGTCGTCAGGGCCGCCACGGTGGCGCCAGTCGGCATGTACGTCAGACCCTTGATCGCGAGCGCGGAGCGCTGGATGGGGTCGCGCCACCGATGGTCGGGAATCCGCGCCCGCCCGAGCCATGCACGCCAGAAGCGCGTGGTCGCGGCCACTCGCGCCTGCGCCTCATCGACGTCCTGTGGAGCAACGAGCCCCTTGGCCCACGAAAGTGCGCAGTAGGCCCGGTCTCCCGGCTGGAGCACGTGCCTTGCACGGACACGGTTGCCTTCGATGCCGAGGGGGAGGTCGGACTGGAGCCGGATGGTCTGCCCTGCACCGCTCGCGTCGGCGGCCCGGCGACCGCCGTCGACCGCCGTCCATTCCGCCGGAGTGCGGCCGTAGTCGAAGGCCGGCTCGCAGATGAGCTCCACCTCGACCTCTCCCTCGAGGCACTCGACCGTTCGCACGAGCATGTGGTCACCGTCGTCGTCGGCCGGCGGACGCGTGTGCGGCGTGATCTCGTCCTCGTGGTCCCAGGGCCCCAGCGTCAGGGCGTCACGGACGACGATCCAGCCGTTCGGCGTCTTCCAGGTCGTCTCGAGGACGTTCGTGCCCGCCACATACGTGCGTGCAGTCGGATGGTTGATCCCGAACGGCGCGAAGCGGAAGAAGCCGGCTTGCCGGTCGAGCAGGCTCCCGAACACGCTCGGCGCGTCGAAGCGAGGGACGCAGAGCCAGTCGATCGCCCCGTCCGGCGCGACGAGGGCGCCGGTATGGCAGTCGGAGAGGAACGCGTACTCTGCGATCGGGGGAAACGGCGAGGGCGCAGCAGCGCTCTGGACTTCACGTTCTGTCTTCGAGACGGCGGTCATTTGGTCACCCATGGGTCTTGCCAGCCGCCGTGACCGGCAACCAGGTCGTCCGCAGCCTTGGGGCCCCACGATCCCGGCTTGTAGCTCTGAACCTTTGGGGGCGCGTCGAGCAGCGGCTGCATGATCCGCCACGTCTCTTCGACGCCGTCCTGGCGGGTGAAGCGGGTGATGTTCCCCTCCATCGCGGCCTGCAGCAGGACTTCGTAGGGTGTGGGGCCTTCGCCACCCTCCTCGGCGAAATCCATGTCGAGCTCGATCGCGGTCGTACCCGGGACGTCGGCGCGGTGTGCGTCGACGACGAGCCTGATCCCGGTCGTCGGGTCGAGCCTGACCACGATCTGGTTCGGCTCGGGCGGGACGACGCGCAGCTTGAAGCCCAGGTTCGGTGCATGCTTGAAGACGAGCCGCAACTCGGTCTGGGTGGCCGGGAGGCGCTTGCCGGTTCGAATGAAGAACGGTACACCTGCCCAGCGCCAGTTCTCGATCTCGAGCCGTAGCGCGGCGTATGTCTCCGTCGTCGAGTTCGGTTGAACGCCGTCGATGTCGAGGTAGCCGTCGTACTGGCCGCGAACGTAGTGCGCGGGGTCCGCGTCGGCGACGGCGTTGAAGAGCGAGACCATGGCATCCTTGATCGCTGACGGTTCACGGCGCGAAGGCACCTCCATTGAGGCCGCCGCCACGACCTGCATCAAGTGGTTGACCACTACGTCGCGGAGCGCGCCGACAGGATCGTAGAAGTGGCCGCGGTCCTCGACGCCGAAGCTCTCAGCCATGGTGATCTGGACCGACTCGAGGTAGTTCCGGCTCCAGATCGGCTCCAGCATGGAGTTTGCAAACCGGAGATGGAGGATCTCCTCGAGGCCCATCTTTCCGAGGTAATGGTCGATGCGGTAGAGCTGGGACTCGTCGATGTACTCGTGGATCTCGTCGGCGAGCGCGGTTGCCGATTCGCGGTCGTGGCCGAACGGCTTCTCGAC
>JBKPFE010000323.1:0-4170 GCA_046728705.1 Actinomycetota bacterium | reverse complement strand
GGCGTGATGGCCGTGCCCTACCAGCGGACCGAGGACGGCTTCGAGCTCACCCTGGCCACCAACCACCTCGGCCACTTCGCGCTCACCGGGCTGCTCTTGGACCGGCTGCTGGCGACCGCCGGTTCGCGGATCGTGACCGTGAGCAGTGTCGCCCACCGACGCGGCGTCATGCACTTCGGCGACCTTCAATCCGAGCAGCGGTACAAGCCGGCGGACGCCTACGGCCAATCCAAGCTGGCGAACCTCCTCTTCACCTACGAGCTGCAGGCTCGCCTCGAGGCCGCCGGCGCCGGCACGATCGCGCTTGCCGCCCACCCCGGCAACGCTCGCACCGACCTGTGGCGGACGAGCTCGCGCCTCGAGCGCATGCTGATCAGCCCCCGACTGCGCCTGCTCAACTTCTGGCTCGTGCAGAGCGCCGAGCTCGGGGCTCTGCCAACGCTGCGGGCTGCCGTCGACCCCTCCGCCCGAGGCGGCGACTACTACGGCCCCGCGGGTCCGTTCCAGTACACCGGCTACCCGACCCGTGTGGAGTCGAGTCCTCGCTCGCACGACGCAGCCGCCCGGCGACGGCTATGGGATGTGTCCGAGCAGCTGACAGGCGTCTCGTACCGCATCCCCCAACCGTCCGAGCCAGAGGACGACTACCGAGGACGCGAGTGACGCAAGGCAAGGGCGGCCGCTACCACCACGGCGACCTCAGAGCAGCACTGATCGACACCGCCATCGAGCTCATCGCCGAGCAGGGCGTGCGCAGCTTCTCACTCGCCGAGGCCAGCCGACGCCTCGGTGTCTCAGTCAGTGCCCCCTACGCCCATTTCTCCGACCGCGACGAGCTCCTCGCGGCGGTCGCGGTGCAGGCCTACGAGCTCTTCTACGCAGAGCTCGTGCCGCAGCTGAGCCAGTTCCATACTCCCGCCGACCGTCTCGCCGCCGTCGCTCGCGCCTACGTGCGCTTCGCCGGCGTCCACCGTCCGCTGTTCGAGATGCTCTTCGAGGCCGGGGTCGACAAGAGCCGCCATCCCGAGCTCGAGGCGGCCGAGAAGCCGATCGACAACGCCTTCTTGAGTTGCGTCCGCGCCCTTCCCGACCCCGGCGAGACCACGTCCGAAGACCTCGCCAGGGCCATCGAGGCCACCGCCCACGGCTACGCCATGCTGCTCCTCGACGGAAGTTTCGGCCAGCCACACGAAGCTGTCGAGCTCGCGGCCGAACGGGCCGCACGGGCATCGCTCGCCCTCGTTGAAAGCCGCCACCTGATCAGCCGACCGTCCGTCGGGTGACCTCAGACGGCGCGCGTGAACTCCGCCACCCAGTTCGTTTCCCAGGTCTTGCCGCCGCCTTCGGAGAAGGCCTGCTCCCAGCGCGGCGTCGAGCTCGTCACGTCGGACCACGTGTAGCGGACGCGGATCGGCCGGCCGTCGAACGTGTCGTCGCACTCGAAGACGCCGATGTCGCCGGAGAACGACCCGATCACGGGCGGTGCGAGGAGCAGCGCGGGATAGCGACTGTCGGCCCAGTAGATCGACCATTGCTTCGTCGCGGGGTCGAAGAACCGGAACGTCACGCCGACGAAGCCGCCCTTGTAATCGGTTCGGAACTCTTCCACCGTCCCTAGGCCGTCGAGAATCGGGCGTGCATCGATCGTCGCCTCGAACTCGTCCCACTCGTCCGACCCGGCCAGCCATTCGCGCAGCCGACGCTGTCGGCTGTTCCATTCGCCCTGCAAGAAATCGAAGTCCCTCGCGTCACTCATCTCGCCCTCCCGTTTCGTGGGTATCTGCGCCACCCTAGGCGCCAAATAGGGCAATTTCCGCCCGCTATCTGTGTTTAACTCGCTCATGGCCTCGCCCACCTCCCGCCTACTCGAGCTGCTCGAGCTCCTCCAGGCGTGGCCGTTGACGACGGGGCGCGAGATCGCCGACCGGCTCGGAATCGACGCGCGCACTGTCCGCCGCTACGTCGGCGTGCTGCGGGAGCTCGGGATCCCGATCGAGGGTCAGCGCGGCGTCGGCGGTGGCTACCGGATCCGGCCCGGGTATCGGCTGCCGCCGCTGATGCTCGGAGACGACGAGGCGGTGGCGGTCGTTCTCGGCCTCCTCGCCACCCGCGAGTCCGACCGCGACGGAGCCTCGGATGCCGTCGCCGGCGCGCTCGCGAAGATCAACCGGGTCCTACCCTCGACGCTCCGCCGCCAGGTCGAGGCGCTCGAGGAGACGCTCGACTTCACGGCCTCGAGGGGCAGCGCATGCTCCGACGCCGCTCTCGTGCTCCTGCTCGCCGATGCGGTCCGTCGCCGCCGCCGGCTCCACACCGCCTACCGCTCGTTTTCCGGGGAGGAGTCGGAGCGAGAGCTCAGCCCGTACGGCCTCGTCGTCCACTCCGGGTGCTGGTACATCGTCGCCCACGATCACAAGCGCGACGACCTCCGCACGTTTCGGGTCGACCGGATGTGGCGCACGGCTCTCGCCGAGGGCGCGTTCGTCCCGTCACCGGACGGCTTCGACGCGGTCGCGCACTTGACGCGCTCGCTGGCCAGCGTGCCTGCGAGGTGGCAGATCGAGGTCCTGCTCGACATGCCGGTCGACGAGGCGGTGCGACGGATTCCTGCGGCGCTGGCCGAGCTCGTCGACGACCCCGGAGGAACCCTTCTACGGACGCGCGTGAACTCGCTCGACTGGATGGCGACCGTCCTCGCCGGTCTCGGCTGCAGCTTCACGATCGGCCGGCCGGAGGAGCTGCGGGCAAGCGTCCGCTCCCTCGCGAAGCGGCTTGCCGCGCAGGCCTGACCGCATCGGGTCGCGAAAGCGGTAGGCGGAGGTCTTCCGGCTGCCAGAGGGTGAGCGCGGCAGCGATGAGTTCCTGGCGCTCAGCCGGTCTCTTGTGGCATGACAGAAAGTCGGCTGAACCCAGCAAAGGAGAAATGTCATGTCTGAGAACCCCAACGCGCCGGAGCCGGACCCCGCGCTGAGGCGCCTCGACCGCCTCGTAGGCACCTGGACCATGGAGGGGAACCTGGTCGGCTCCGACGAGAAGAACATCACCGGCGAGACGACATTCCGGTGGCTGCCGGGCGGTTTCTTTCTCGAGCAACGCGTGCGGATCGACTTCATGGGGCTGCAGATCGACAGCTTGGAGCTGATCGGCCACGACTCCGAGACCGACACCTTCCCATCAACGGTGTACTCCAATTTCTCGCCCGCCCCGCTGCCGTACCAGTGGGACATCCAGGGCGACACCGTTCACGGTGTCGTACGGACCGCTCGACGCAACCTTCACCGGCTCCTGGCGTGAGGACGGCACCTTCTCGGGCGGCTGGCGCCCGAACCCCGGTGCCGACGAGACCGTAAACGTCCCCTACGACATCGGCGGCCAACGTGTCGAGTAAGCCCGTGCCGCTGGCTCGCCTGGCTGCCGGCTGCTGGTCGGCGAGTCGGGGGCCGGCCGAGCGGAAGGAGAATGTGGACCGATGAGGATGCTTCGTGTGATCGAGTTCTTGTCCCTCGACGGCGTGATGCAGGGGCCGGGGGCCCCCGAGGAGGACACCGAGGGCGGATTCCGACACGGCGGGTGGCAACGGCCGTACTTCGACGAGGTTCTCGGCGCGAGCGCCGCCGAGGGCATGGCTGCGACGGACGGCTACCTGTTCGGACGGAAGACGTACGAGAAGATGGCCGCCTACTGGCCGACGGCACCCGACGACGACCCGTACGCCAAGCACTTGAACAGCACGCCGAAGTACGTGGCCTCGAGGACGCTCCAGGATTTCGAGTGGGAGAACTCGACCCTGATCAAGGGTGACGTTGTCGAGGAGGTCGCCAAGCTCAAGGACCAGCCGGGCAAGAACATCGCCGTCCTCGGCAGCGGCGACCTCGTTCAGACGCTCATACAGCACGACCTCGTCGACGAGTACTTCCTGGCGGTGTTCCCGGTCGTGCTGGGGAGCGGGAAGCGGCTGTTCCGCGAGGCCGACGAGGTCAGGAGGCTGAGCCTGGTTGACTCGAAGACCACCGGCACCGGCGGCCTGATCCTCACCTACCGGCCAGTCTGAGCCGGCGCGATGAGGACCTTCAGCGGTAGCCGGTCGGGTCTGCTGGGCGGCCCGCGTCCTGGACTTCGACCATGTAGCGCCAGCAGTCGGGTTGGGAGCCGTCGAGATCGGTGAAGCCG
>JBKPFE010000072.1:0-2482 GCA_046728705.1 Actinomycetota bacterium | reverse complement strand
TGCGAGAGCCCGGCGGCGTTCTTCGCCTCGCGCCGGAAGCGCTCGACGAACTGGTCGTCGCTCGCATGCCGGTCGTTGAGGATCTTGATCGCGACCTGGCGCCCGAGCTCCTCGTCCTCGGCGAGGTAGACGTTGGCCATCCCGCCCGCGCCGAGCTTGCGCAGGATGCGATAGCGCCCGTCGAAGAGCGTGTTGATCAGGGTGTCGGTAACGGCCATTGGGCTAGCTCGAATTCGACGGGCGACGTAACAGTGCCTCCATGACCTGCTTCGCGATCGGGGCCGCGACTTCGCCGCCGGTGCCGGTCTGGTTCTGGAGCACGACGGCGACCGCGACCTTGGGATCGTCGACGGGAGCGAAGGCGATGAACCATGCCGTGTTCCGCCCTTGCTTCCCGGTCTCCGCGGTTCCGGTCTTGCCGGCGACGCGGACCCCGGAGATCTGGGCGGCCGTTCCGGTCCCACTCGAGACCACGCCCTCCATCATCGAGGCGATCTGGTCGGCGATCTCCGGCTTGACGGCGCGGCGCAGTTCGTCCGGCTTCATCTTTACGAGCAGCGTGCCGTCGGGCTTGCGGATCCGATCGGTGAGATACGGCTCCATGACGACGCCCCGGTTCGCGATCCCCCCGGCGACCATTGCCATCTGGAGCGGGGTCACGACCATGCGCTCCTGGCCGAAGGCGAGCCGCCCGGGGTCGGCGCGGGATTCCTGCGAGCGCGGAAGCAGCTTGCCGCCCTGGTAGAGGCCGCTCGGCGCCCGCTCCCCCGAGGGCAGGTCGACAGGCGGGTCGGCGTAGAAGCCGAAGCGGCGCGCGTAGTCGAGAATCACCTCCGGCCCGAGCTTCTTCCCCATCTCACAGAAAGACGAGTTGATCGAGTTGATCATCGCCTGGCTGAACGTGACGGTTCCGAACGGGCTCGACGTGTCGTAGTTGTTCACGCGCTGGCCGTACTCGATGCAGTAGCCGGGGTCGTAGAACGTCGACTCCGGCGTGTAGGTGCCGGTGTCGAGCGCCGCAGCTGCGGTGACGACCTTGAAGATCGAGCCCGGGGTGAAGAGTCCGCTCGAGGCGCGATTGAGCAGCGGCGCGACGCTGCAGGGACCCGCCGCGCGTTGAACCCGCGCGAAGTTTCGTTCGACGAGGTTCGGGTTGTAGCTCGGGCTCGAGGCCATCACCAGGACCTTGCCCGTCTTCGGCTCCAAAGCCACGGCAGCCCCGCACTGCCCGCCGAGCGCCTGCATCGCCACTTTCTGAGGGACCGGCCTCAAGGTGAGGATCACGTCGTTTCCTTCAATCGTGGAGCCCCGGAGCCGGTCGAGCGTGGTGTCGAGCAGCGTCGAGAGGTTCGAGTTGGCCCCGGTCAGGAAGTCGTTTCGGGACTGCTCGATCCCCGAGCGGAAGCGCGCCTGCGTCGAGTAGCCCACTGCGTGCGCGAACCGCTCTCGCCCCGGGTACCTGCGGAAGTAGAAGGTCTTGCCGCTGACGCGGCGGGGGCGGTTCCGCGCGAGCACGGAGCCGTCGGCGGCGAAAATCGCGCCACGCTTGATCGTGAACTGCGCGACGACCTTGATCGCGTTGTCGCGCCTATCCGCCAGGCTCGGCGCCGCCCATGCCTGCCAGTAAGTCGTCCCGACGATGAGCGAGATGACGAGCACGAGCGAGGCTACTGCGAGCTTGCTGATCTGCTGGTTCATTTCGCTAGTGCCCCTTCCAGGAATGCCGCCGCAATTCTGGGTCGCGAGCGCCAAGCCAGAGCTCGCGCTTCGACGAGCCGAGGTTCGTCAACCTTGGCGAGGAGGAGGGTGGGCTCTGGCGCCGCGTGATCGCGGGCCAGAAACCGGTATGTATTGCTGGATGGGGCACTAACCCTCATTGGCGCGGTTGGAGACGAGCAGCAGCCCCGCCAGCAGCACGAAGTTGGCGACGATGCTCGAGCCGCCGTAGCTGACGAAGGGCAGCGTGATCCCGGTCAGCGGGATCAGGCGGACGATGCCGCCGATGATGATGAACGCCTGCAGCGTGAAGGCGAAGGTCAGCCCGACGGCGAGCAGCTTCGAGAACCCGTCCTGGGCGAGCAGCGCGATCCGGAACCCGCGCGCCGCGAAGAGCATGTAGACGAGCAGGAAGCCGCAGATCCCGATCAGTCCGAGCTCCTGGGCGAGCGCGGAGTAGATGAAGTCGGTGTTGACGTAGGGGAACAGCTGCGTCCCGTCCGCGTTCGTGAACGTGCCCTGGCCGAGCCCGGTGCCTCCGAACGCTCCGTTTGCGATCGAGTACAGCGACTGGATCGTCTGGTAGCCCTTGCCGTACGGGTCCTCCCAGGGATCGAGCCAGATCTGGACGCGGTCCTGCACGCGCGGAATCACGTTGTAGAGCGCGGCGGCGCCGCCGACGAAGAGCGCGCCGCCCGCCAGCACGAACCAGGTCTGCGCGGTGGCCACGTACAGCATCGCCAGGAAGATCCCGAAGTAGAGGAGC
>JBKPFE010000138.1:0-2118 GCA_046728705.1 Actinomycetota bacterium | reverse complement strand
TCACCGCGAGCGGCTCGAGCGCACGGCGGAGGCGCTCGACGGCCGGCCGCAGAGCGCGTACGCGGTCTCTTTCTCGCTCTTCCCGGAGCCGCTCTCGCCGACGCTGCGCCGCTTCGCGCTCGCCGAGACCCGGGCGCATCTCGAGTACCTCGTCCGGCGAGACGACGCACGCCGGGTCGACGACGGGGAGCGGGTTTCGTACGCCGCCGCCGGGTAAACCCCGGGTCGTGACCCAGTTCGGCTACGCGCTCTCGTCCGAGGAGCACGGCCCTCGCGATCTCGTCGAGTACGCACGCAAAGCCGAGCACGCCGGCTTCGAGTTCGGCCTGATCTCCGACCATTTCCACCCGTGGACCGATGCCCAGGGCCAGAGCCCGTTCGTGTGGACAGTGATCGGCGGGATCGCTCAGGCAACCGAGCGGCTGCGACTGGGGACCGGAGTGACGTGCCCGACGGTCCGCATCCACCCGGCGATCGTCGCGCAGGCCGCGGCGACCTCGGCGGCGATGATGCCCGGACGCTTCTTCCTCGGCGTCGGCACGGGCGAAAACCTCAACGAGCACGTGGTCGGCGAAGGTTGGCCGGCGCCGGACGAGCGGCTGGCGATGCTGGACGAGGCGATCGAGGTCATGCGCCTGCTCTGGCAGGGCGGCGAGCAGACCCACCGTGGGAACTTCTACGACGTCGAGCAAGCGCGGATCTACACGCTCCCGGAGGAGCCGGTTGAGCTCGCCGTCGCTGCGGCGAAGCCGAAAGCGGCGGAGCTCGCGGGCCGCCTCGGCGACGCGCTCGTCAACACGTCGCCGGACGCCGAGGTCATCGCGACCTTCGAATCGGCCGGCGGTGCGGGCAAGCCGCGCTACGGCGGGATCACGTGCTGCTGGGCGGCGAGCGAGGAGGAGGGCGCCAAGACGGCCTGCGAGATCTGGCCGAACGCCGCGCTCGGCGGCGACCTCGGCTACGAGCTCCCGAGGCCGGAGCACTTCGAGCAGGCAGCGGCGGATCTGACGCCCGAAGACCTCGCCGAGGCGATCCCGTGTGGGCCAGACCCCGACCGCTACCTGGAAGACATCCGCGCGTACGAGCAGGCCGGTTACACGCACGTCTACTTCCACCAGGTCGGCTACGACCAAGACGGGTTCTTCCGCTTCTGGCGGGAGGAGCTCCAACCGGAGCTCTAGCCGGTCTGGGGTCTGACCCCACGCCAACCTGCGCCGGCTCGTTACCACTCAAGGGTCTGACCCCAGGCTGCGGCTCTGGTCTAATCGGCGATGTGAAGTTCGATCGGCGTGAATTGGCCGGCGCGGTCGCCGATGTCGGGGTATTGGTCCCGATTGCCGTCGCCTTGATCGTCTCGAACGGCTTGTCGGCGACGGCCGTGCTGCTTCCTGCCGGTCTGCTCTACCTGTGCTCGGCGTTCGTCTACGGGCTTCCGATCCCGGTCCAGCCTTTGAAAGCGTTCGGCGCGATCGCGATCGCCAAGGGTCTCGGCTCGGACGAGATCGCCGCCGGGGCGCTGCTCATGGGCGTCGTCTTCGTCGTCCTGGGCCGGCTCCGTCTGCTCGACCTCGCGGCTCGCGCCTTCCCGAAGGCCCTGATTCGCGGCGTGCAGCTGACCGTGGGCCTGCTGTTCCTGAAGATCGCGTGGGGGCTTGTGCTCGACCCGCCGAAGGCCTTCACCGAGCACGCGCTCGAGCCTGGGCTCGCCGCCGCCCTCGCCGCCGCCGCCGTGATCCTCGCGTTCAGCCTCCGCCGCTATCCGGTATCTCTCGCGCTGGTCGTCGCCGGTCTCGCCGTCATGGTCTGGCTCGGCGCAGACAACGCGGCGGTCGGGCCGTCGCCGGTGTCGTTGCCTTCGATCGATTGGGCGACCCTGGGGACCGCGTTCACCGTGCTCGTCCTGCCGCAGCTGCCACTGTCATTCGCAAACTCCTGCCTGGCGACCGCGGACGCCGCTCGGGTCTACTTCGGCGATCGGGCGCGAGCGGTACGGCCTGGAAAGCTCGCGACTACGTTCGGCTCGGCCAACCTGCTCGCCGGCGCGCTCGGGGGGATGCCGGTGTGCCACGGCGCAGGCGGCCTGACCGCGCACGTCGCCTTCGGAGCCCGCACCGGCGG
>JBKPFE010000249.1:0-2131 GCA_046728705.1 Actinomycetota bacterium | reverse complement strand
ACCGTCGGCGCATGAGCGTCGCTTGCCTCCGGCTCGCTCCCGTGGGGGAAGCCCCATGAGCGCCCTCACGTTCGAGCTGCCGGCGCGCCTCGAAGCCGACCGGCCGCCCGCGGCTCGCGACGGCGTCCGTCTGCTGGTCGCGAACCGTTCCGACGGCAGCATCGTCCACAGCCGCTTTCGCGACCTGCCACACTTCCTCGCTCCGGGCGATCTCCTCGTCCTCAACACATCGGCCACGCTTCCGGCGGCGCTGCCCGTGACGCGGGCGGATGGGACCGAGCTCGAGCTGCGGCTCTCGACGCCGGCGCCCGGCCTGGACCCCGAGCGCAGCTGGATCGTGGAGCTGCGCCAGGGCGACGCGCCGTTCGCGGCTGCCGAGGTCGGCGAGGAGCTGAGCCTCCCGGCAGGCGTGACTGCTCGGATCCTCATGCCCTACGCCGCCCCGAGGCTCTGGCTTGCCCGCCTCGATCTGTCCGAGCCGCTGGCCGCGTACCTCGGGAAGCACGGGCATCCGATTCGGTACCGCTACGTTCGGGACGGCTGGCCGCTGGTGGCGTACCAGAACGTCTACGCGGTCGAGTCAGGCAGCGCCGAGATGGCCAGTGCCGGCAGGCCCTTGACGGCCGAGCTGATCACCCGACTCGTCGCCGGCGGCGTGCTCGTCGCGCCGGTCACCCTGCACACCGGCGTCTCGTCCCAGGAACGCCACGAGCGGCCCTACGCGGAGCGCTATCGCGTCTCGCCACAAACGGCGCGGCTGGCCAATGCCGTCCGCGAGTGGGGCGGAAGGGTCATCGCCACCGGGACGACCGTCGTTCGGGCTCTCGAGACAGTTGCCCAGCCGGACGGCACGCTTGCGCCCGGCGAGGGCTGGACTGATTTGATCGTCACGCCTGAGCGGGGCTTGTGGGCGATCGACGGCCTCCTAACCGGCCTGCACGAGCCGAATTCGTCCCACCTCGACGTTCTGCGCGCCGCGGCCGGGGAGGAGCTGCTCGCGCGGAGCTACGAGGCGGCGCTGGAGCACGGTTACCTGTGGCACGAGTTCGGTGACAGCCAGCTCATCCTCGACGTCAAGGGCCGATGATTTTCTCAGCCGACACCCGTCTCACGGCTGTGGGAATAGACCCGGGTCTGAGTCGTTGGGCAGTCCTATGACCATGGAAGGCCGCAGCCGCTGGCTTGCCCTGGTCGTCCTGTGTCTGGGCGATCTGATGATCGTCCTCGACGGGACGATCGTGAACGTCGCGCTCCCGACGATCCGGGAGGATCTCGGCTTCTCGCAGGAATCGCTCGCGTGGGTCGTGAACGCCTACTTGCTCACTTTCGGCGGCTTCTTGCTCCTCGGTGGGCGGCTGGGCGACCTTTTCGGCCCCCGCCGCCTGTTCCTGATCGGCATCACGCTGTTCACGGCCGCCTCCCTCGCTTGCGGCACGGCCACGTCGCAGGAGTTCCTCGTCGGAGCCCGGGCCGTCCAGGGGCTCGGAGGCGCGGTCGTGTCCGCCGTCGCGCTCTCGCTGATCATGACGCTGTTCACCGAGCCCGCGGAGCGGGCGAAGGCGATGGGCGTCTTCGGCTTCGTGCTCTCCGGCGGCGGTACCGCCGGCGTGCTCCTTGGCGGCGTCCTCACAGACCTGCTCGATTGGCACTGGATCTTCCTCGTCAACCTCCCGGTGGGGATCGGTGTGTTCGCGGCGACCTTGCTCGTGCTACCGGCCGTCCCCGGCCATGCCACGGGTCGTGTCGATTTCGCCGGCGCCCTCACCGTGACCGCGTCGCTGATGCTGGCCGTCTACGCGATCGTGAACGGGAACGACGCCGGCTGGATGTCCCTCCAGACGCTCGGCCTGCTCGGATCGTCGGCTGCGCTAATGGCGCTGTTCCTCGCCATCGAGCTGCGGGTTTCGGCCCCGCTGATGCCGCTCGGCCTCTTCCGGATTCGCAACGTCTCGACGGCGAACGTCGTCGGCGTCCTGATGGCCGGAGGGATGTTCGCCTACTTCTTCCTCTCCGCGCTCTACCTCCAGCAGATCCTCGGCTACAGCCCGCTCGAGGTCGGCCTCGCGTATCTGCCCGGGACGGTGATCTGGGGAGCGTCGTCACTCGTCCTTTCCGACCGGCTCGTGATGCG
>JBKPFE010000208.1:0-5540 GCA_046728705.1 Actinomycetota bacterium | reverse complement strand
AGGATCCCGGCGAATGGGATCCCCCGCCTGCGGCCCCGTCGCGGCCGCGGCTCGATCGGGACCGGGGCCGGCCAGGGATGGTCGGGCAGCGCGGCGCGGGCCCCCGCCGCAAGCTCGGGGTCCACCAGGACGAGCTCCGGGCTAATCGGCCCGGCGGCGAGCTTTCTGGGCTCCACGATGGCCCCTCCGGCCGGAGCGTAGCGCTCTGATGAGACGATGGTGTGGCTAGCCGCCGGTTCGGCCGGCGATGTCGTTGGAGAGGCCGATGAAAAACAGGGTCAGAACGAGCGCGATCCCGACGACCGAGACGCGCTCGTAGACCTCGCGACCCACCGACCGGCCCCGGACGCCTTCAATGATCGAGAAGGCGATGTGGCCGCCGTCGAGCGGGAGCAGCGGCAGCAGGTTGAGCAACGCAAGCGAGAGGCTGATCAGGCCCAAGACCCAGAAGTAGGTCTCGAATCCGCGCTCGAGCGCGCTCGAGGATCCGCGGACGATGCCGATCGGGCTCGAGATCTCCTCACGGCCCGAGCCCTGGACCAGGCGCGCGAGCACGCTGCCGATCTCCTTCGTCACCAGGCCGGTGAGCCGCAACGACTCCCAGGCAGCTACGTGGGGAGGAATCGACTCGAATTCGGGCCGAATCCCAATCCGGTAGCGGCCGTCGGTGTCCTCGAAGGCGCTGACCGGCGGCAGACTGACGCGCCGCCCATCTCGTACGACCGTGATCTGAAGGGGCTTCCCGTTCGAGTCGTTGATCTCCTCGAGCATCCCGACGTACCCAACCGGCTCGCCGTTGATCGCCACGACCCGATCGCCGGGCTGGAGCCCGGCCTGTTGCGCCGGCCGCCCCCGCTCGACCTCGTCGACCGTCGTCGTTCCTCGGCCTGGGCCGAGCGCGAGCAGGAGGGTGAACGCGAGGATCGCGAACAGGAGGTTCGTTCCGGGGCCCGCGCCGATCACGAAAATCTTCTTCCAGGTCCGCTGACGCCAGTAGGCGTCCCGGCCGAGCCCGTCGCCGAGCTCTGTGAGACCGCGCTCGACGCCCTTGCGGGCTGCCTCGGACAGCTCCGCCTCTTTGGCGGCGTGCTCGAGCGCGATCAACGCGCCGGTCGCGAGGTCGAACTCGCCCTCGGCGAGGAGGCGCTTGAGACGCTCGGTCGGGGCGTGGAGCTGCGGCGCTTCCCCGAGCGCCCGGCCGAAGTGCGCGTCCACGTCGGACGGCGCCGGGCGATGCATCCCCGGAATCTTCACGTAGCCACCGAGCGGGATTGCCCCGACCCCGTACTCGATGTCGTTGCGTCGCACCTTGGCGATCGCTGGCGGGAAGCCGACGTAGAACTTCCTCGGGCGCATGCCCACGAGCCGCGCCGTATAGAAGTGGCCGGCCTCGTGCACGAGCACGAGGAACGCAAGGCCCAAGATCGCGATCAGTGAATTCACGCTAGTGCCATACCCCGCTCGGCGACGCGCCTAGCCTCGGCGTCGGCCTCGATCAACTGGTCGAGGTCACGAGCCGGCGCGCCGGTGCTCTGTTCGAGCGTCTCTTCGACGACCTCCGCGACGCCGAGGAAGGGCAGCCGCCCGTCGAGGAAGGCGGCGACGGCGACCTCATTGGCGGCGTTGAAGGCGCATGGATAGGTGCCGCCGAGCTCACCTGCCTTCCGGGCCAACCCAAGCAGGGGAAAAGCTTCGGGGTCGACGGGCTCGAACTCCAGCGTCAGGCCGGAGGCGAGATCGAGCGGCTCGACCGCGACCGCCGCCCGCTCGGGATAGGTGAGCGCGTAAGAGATCGGCACGCGCATATCCGGGTAGCCCAGATGCGCCAATGCTGCGCCGTCTCGGAACCTGACGAGGGCGTGGACGATTGAGGTCGGCTGGATCACTACCTCGATCCGGCGGTAGGGAAGCCCGAAGAGAAAGTGCGCCTCGATCACCTCGAGGCCCTTGTTGGCGAGCGTGGCCGAATCGATCGTGATCTTCGGGCCCATTCGCCAGGTCGGGTGTGCAAGCGCATCGTCAGGTGTTACGTCCTCGAGCTCAGACCGGTTGCGGCCTCGGAACGGCCCGCCCGAAGCGGTGAGCACGACCGAGTGGACGCTTTCAGGCTCGCGACCCTCCAGGCACTGGAAGACGCCGGAGTGCTCGCTGTCGACCGCCAGCAGGCGTCCTCCGCCCCGCTCTCGGGCAGCCAGCGCGAGCTCGCCGGCGGCGACCAGGCTCTCCTTGTTGGCGAGCGCCAGGTCGATCCCGCGCTCGAGCGTCCAAAGCGTCGCCGCGACTCCGGCAAAACCGACGATCGCGTTCAGCACTACGTCGGGCTCGGCCCGCTCGAGCAGCGCAGTCGCGTCGCCGCCCACCTGGGTCAGCGGAGCGAGGCCGTCGATCGGACGAGAGCCCGAGGCAGCGGCAGCGAGCTCGAGTCCGGGATTGGCCTCGATCACGTCCAGCGCCTGGCGTCCGATCGAGCCTGTGGCTCCGAGCACGGCGACGCGTTTCATGGGAGAAGTCTAGGGACGCGCCTAGGCCACGCCGAAGGCGAGGAGAAGGTAGTAGGAGACGACGGCGGTGAAGAGGAGGGCGTCGAGGCGGTCGAGCATGCCGCCGTGACCGAGCAGCAGCCGTCCTGTGTCCTTGAGGCCCGCGTCACGCTTTAGCGCCGACTCGAACAGATCCCCCATCGGCGCCGCCACCGCGATCGCACCGCCGAGGACGAGCGACTGCGTCACGTCGAGGAAGCCCTCCTCGTACAGCGCGAAGAACGGAACGAGGACGGCGGCGATCGCGCCGGCGGCGAGGCCCTCCCAGGTCTTTCCGGGCGACGTACGCGGCGCCAGCTTGTGCCGACCGATGAGCCGTCCGGCGACGTAGGCCGCGGTGTCCGAGGCGAACACCGCCAGCAGCACGGTGAAGGCGGCGAGCGTGCCGTGCTCGGGGATCTCGCGGATAAGGATCATGTGCGCCAGGCCAAGGCCGATCCAGGCCCCTCCGAGCACGGTGGCCGCGATCGAGAGCGTGGTCGGCTGCACCCCCGCCAGGCCCTTGAAGACGAACGCGAACCCGAATGTGCTCAGGAAGCCCGCCAGCGCCCATTCCGGCCCCCACTCCGCACCGACAAGTGCGGCCAGTGTGCCGGCATAGCCCGCGAGGACGACCGGACGGAGCGCACGCGTCATCCCGTAGAACTCGTGCAGCCCGAGTACCCCTGCCAGGGCCACCAGCCCGAAGACCCACCAGCCTCCAGCCCAGATCGCGAGGAGGATGAGTGGCAGCAGCAACGCGACGATGACGACTCTCGAGACGAAGGGGCTCATCGAGCCCCGAACCGCCGTTTGCGCCCGGCGTACTCCTGCACCGCCGCCCGAAGGTCCTCGGCGCCGAAGTCGGGCCACAGCCGCTCGGTGAAGACGAGCTCGGAGTAGGCGAGCTGCCAAAGGAGGAAGTTCGAGATCCGCAGCTCTCCGGAAGTGCGAATCAGCAGATCCGGCTCCGGCAGATCAGGCGCGTACAGGTTCGCCGCGAGCACCACCTCGTCGATCTCCTCCGGCTGCAGGTCGGCCTGCACGATTCTCTTCGCCGCTTCGGCCAGCTCCCCCCTGCCGCCGTAGTCGAACGCGATCCAGAGCTGGAGGCGGTCGCGTGAAGCAGTCTCCACCTCCAGCCCCTCCATCTGCCGCCGAAGCTCCTCCGAGACACGGTCGCGGCGCCCGATGAATCGGGTCCTCACCCCCTGCTCAGCGAGGTCGGGGAGCTCGCGCCGGATCGTCTCGCCGAAGATCTCCATCAGCGAGTCCACCTCGGCGGGTGGGCGGAGCCAGTTTTCGGTCGAGAACGCGTAGACGACGAGGGAGCGGATGTTGAGGTCGATCGCCGCCTCGACCGTCCGCCGCAACGCCCGGGTGCCTTCCCGGTGGCCCGCCTCGACCGGTAGCCCCTTGGCCGCAGCCCAGCGGCTGTTGCCGTCCATGATGATCGCCACGGAGCTCGGTCCCTCGCCGAGCTCGAGCGGCGGTTCACGGCGGCCGAGGATGCGGGCCAGCAGCCCGCGCACCGAAGGCTAAACCTCCGTGATCTCGGCTTCTTTGCGCTTCAGCAGATCGTCGATCTTCTGGACGTGCTCATCCGTCAGCTTCTGGACGCGCTCCTCGGCACGGCGCTCGTCGTCGGCACCGACGCTCTGCTCCTCCTTGAGGTGGTGGATGACATCGCGGCGAATATTCCGCACGGCGACTCTCCCTTCCTCGGCGATCTGCCGCGCGACCTTGACGAGCTCCTGCCGGCGCTCCTCAGTGAGCTGCGGAATCGGGAGGCGGATGAGCTTGCCGTCGTTCGAGGGGTTGAGACCGAGATCGGACTCCTGGATCGCCCGCTCGATCTCCTTCATCGAGTTGGGATCGAAGGGCTGCACGGTGAGCATTCGCGGCTCGGGGACGTTGATGGTGGCGAGCTGCTGCAACGGCGTCTTCTGGCCGTAGTAGTCGACCTGCACGCGATCGAGCAGGGCGGCCGAGGCTCGGCCGGTGCGGATCGAGTTCAGCTCGCCGTGCGTCGACTCGACGGACTTGTCCATCCGGCGAGTGGCGTCCTGAATCAGCTCGTCGATCATGCGTTTCCTCCGGGGGTCGAGATGATCGTGCCAACGCGCTCCCCGAGCGCAACCCGCCTGATGTTGCCCTCGGCGAGCGCGAAGACGTAGATCGGGAGCCCATTGTCCATGCACAGCGAGAGCGCCGTCGTGTCCATCACGCGCAACCCGCGCTCGATCGCCTGGAGGTGCGTCAGCTCGGGGAGCAGCTCGGCATCGGGATCGTCGCGAGGATCCCCTTCGTGCACGCCTTCGACGGCGTGCTTGGCCATCAGGATCGCCTCGGCGCCGATCTCGAGCGCCCGCAGCGCGGCGGCGGTGTCGGTGGTGAAAAACGGGTTGCCGGTGCCGGCCGCGAAGATGACCACGCGCCCCTTCTCGAGGTGGCGGATCGCGCGCCGGCGGATGTACGGCTCGGCGACCTCGGAAACGTGGATCGCCGACAGGACTCTCGTGTGCAGGCCGCGACGCTCGAGGACATCCTGGAGGGCAAGCGCGTTCAGCACAGTCGCGAGCATGCCCGCGTAGTCCGCAGTCGCCCGGTCCATCCCCTCCGCGGCCGCGGCCATGCCGCGATAGATGTTCCCGGCCCCGACCACGATTGCGACCTCGACGCCGTGCTCGTGGAGCTCGGCGATCTCCGTGGCGATTTGTTCGACCTCGTGCAGGTCCAGCCCGTACTCCTTGTCGCCCATCAGAGCCTCGCCGGACAGCTTCAGCAGGATGCGCCGGAAGGCGGGCCTGCCGTTGTGCTTACCCGGCAAGGGCGTAACGCTCGTACTCGAGAACTTCGAGCTCATGCTCCTCGAGCGCCTTGGCGACGGTCTTGCCCGTGTCGTGGATCCACTCCTGGTCGGGCAGGACTGCCTGGCCGAAGAACCGCTTCGAGAGCATCCCCTCGACGATCTTCTCGCGATGCTCCTCGGGGCGGGACTGCACCTCGGGCAGCTTCTCC
>JBKPFE010000209.1:0-5703 GCA_046728705.1 Actinomycetota bacterium | reverse complement strand
GCGATCAGCGATCGGTAGCCCTCTCTAGGGCCGCCATAGGAGTATTCCGGGTCGTTCTGAATGTCCGGGATATGGACGGGCTCACGTGCCACCGCCGCCCGGCCGGCGCCCGTCGTTCGGTCGAGAGCATGGGGATGCTGTCTGTCCCACTCAACACTCCCGGTGTGGGTGTGGGACGCCACCACGTGCAGGAGCCCGTGCTCGAGAAGGTACAGGGCGCCGTAGTCGGCCCTGCAGAGCCGCTCACAGGCGTCAACCACCTCCTCGAGAACGGGCTGGATTCCAGCGCTACGGGCGACGGCGCGGAGGACACCGCTGATCGCGTGCTGCTGTTCGCGCATGTCGTCGAGCTGGCGAGCGAGCTCGGCGTAGTCAGGGGCCACGCTGGCCATCTGGGCAGCTTAGGTGCTAGGCGCTCTGCACAACGAGAGACGACGAAACCCCCGCGTTTGCGGGGGTTAAGGAGAGCGGATGATGGGACTCGAACCCACGACCTTCTGCATGGCAAAGACTGGCAGGCGTTCGCACCCGTTCGGTTGTGTTCGCTGAAACCTCTCGTTTGCAGCGAGTTCGAGGAGCGCAAGCGAACGGAAGCGAAGCCGAGCGAACGCCGAGTGCAGCCATTGCAGCCATTGTGATAGCCGCCGCATCCAGGGGCTGATCGACGGTTCGCGGGTCTCCGAGGGCGGGGCAGCTACGCGTCCCGAAGCCGGCGGTGCTTGCGCCGCGAAGCCGCTTGTTGGCGAAGCCGATGCGTCGTTAGCGTTGACGAGTCAGGTCCAGTGACCCCGCGCGTTCGCGGCGCTCGAACTTTCGCGGAGCACCGAGATCGACCTCGGTCTCGTCGTCTGCCATCCGCCGCACGAGCTCCGAGCGGGAGTGTATTTCCAGCTTCCGGTAGACGCGGGTCAGGTGGAACTCGACTGTCTTCGGGGTGATGAAGAGCGCTGCGGCTACGTCGCGGTTGGTCTTGCCCTCGGCGACGAGGCGCGCGATCTGGAGTTCTTGCGGCGTGAGCTGATCCCGCGTCGCGGGTTGACGACGGCGTGGCGTCAGGCCGGACGCTCTGAGCTCCGCCCGCGCGCGCTCCGCCCACGGCGTGGCTCCGCTGCCCTCGAGGGCTTCGAGCGCAGCGCCGAGATGCATGCGCGAGTCGCGTCTGTGACCGCGACGGCGGAGCTGCTCGCCGAAGCAGAGCTCGGTTCGGGCGAGCTCGAACGCGCCCACGCTCTCGTGTAACCGTAGTGCTTCCTGGAACGCGGCTTCTGCCTCTGCGTCCGCATCCGCTACGAGCGCACGACACCGCACTGCCGCTCCCAGGCTCCAAGATAGGCCGGTCGCACGCGCCTGGCGCTCAAGTGACGCAGCGATCGGCTTGGCCTCATCGGTCCGGCCCAGCCTCGCGTATGCCTCGACAAGATCCGGATGGATTCGGAACTGGTTCGGGTTCGCGACGCCGCCCACCTCGAGCGCCGCGACCGCCGGTGCCAGGTGCGCGACGGCCGCCTCCGCGTCACCATTCACAAGCGCGAGCATCCCGAGCGCGCTTCGTGCCCGCACTTCGTTCTTCCGGTCACCGAGCTGGAGAGCGGACTCGAGCGCGCGCTGCCCGTGCCCTTGGCTGTCGCTCTCCCGTCCAAGCACCGCTTCGAACATCGCAAGCCGCGAGAGGCAATCGTCGAGGGTCTGCGGAGTGCCGAGCTCCTCGACGATCTGCACCGCCTCGAGCGCGTGGCCGTATGCGCGGTGCAGGCGGCCGTCGTACCAGTCGACTTGCGCGTAGATGTGCAGCGTGTACCCAAGGTCGCCGAGCGCACCGGCGCGACGATTGGCGGCGACCGCGCGCTCGAGCAGGCGACGTGCCGCAGCGTGCTCGCCGGCGTACAACAGCGTCGATGCCGCGTCGGCGACGACCACGCGACCCTCGAAGTCGTTCTCGACGAGCTCGGCGGTACGCCATGCGAGCTTCATCGCCTCGGGCACCCGCCCGCTCATAACGCGCTGGAAGGAGACGATGTGACACAGCTCCGCGTCGTCGATCGCGCCGGGGCCGGCGAGGCGCCATGCCCGCTCCGCCAATGCGGCTGCGGTCGGAATATCGAGCTCATGCTGGAGGACGGTCGCGGCGTTCGTAAGCAGCGTTGCCGCAGCACGAGGCTCCTCCCCTTCGACCTCCTCAGCCCCGCCGAGCATGAGCTCGAGGGCCTCGGCCATCTTCCCCTGCTCGTGCATGATGAATGCGCGGCGTTCCTGTGCTTGGGCGCGCTCGCGTGTGTCGAGGCCGGTCTCGGCAGCCTCCTGCAAGAGCATGTCTGCGCGCTCCATGCGGCCCGCGCGCCGAGCCGCGACACCAGCACGGAGGAGTCGGCTCGCACGCTGCCTTCGATCCGGCGTCAGGCGCGCAGCGCGCTCGAACGCTCTCGCCTCGGACCAGACGCCGCCGCGGCGCCGGGCGGATTCGGCAGCCTCGATCAACGCCGATGCGATCCGCTCGTCGGGAACGCGTGTCGAGGCAGCGAGGTGCCATGCCCGCCGATCGGATTCTCCGGCAGCCTCCGCTGCGACCGCCAGCGCGCCGTGAGCCTCGCTCCACTCTGACTCGGCGGCCGCGCCGGAGATCGCCGACCGCGCGAGGGGGTGACAGAAATCGACAGTGGACGCCAGCGTGATGAGCCCGGCCTGCTCGGCGGGCTCCAGGCTCTGGGAGTCGAGTCCGAGCACGTTGAGTGCGCGAGAGAGGGCCCGCACCTCTCCGACGTCACTAGCCGCGACGACTAGCAGGGCGCGCCGCGTCGAACTGGGGAGTTGAGCCAGACGGCGGCGGAAGCCGCGCTCCGCGGCTGTCCCTGCGCGGGCGGGCTCATCGAGAGGTCGCTGTCCGGCGAGCTGCGGCGCGGTCAGGCCCGACGGGAGCTCAATCAGCGCGAGCGGATTTCCGAGCGAGATCTCGATCAGTTGCTCTGCGACCAGCGGCCCGGCACCTGCGGGCAGTCGCGTCGCCAGGAGCCGTCTTGCCGCGGCGCGATCGAGTCCGCCCAGCCGGAGCTCGGGGATACCTGGCGCGGTGAAGCTCCGGATTTCGGGGTCCCGTACCGCGAAGAGCATCGCGATGCCGTCGGCGTCGAGGCGGCGCGCCACAAATGTCATCGCGGTGGCCGAAGCCTCGTCCAGCCAGTGGGCGTCGTCGATCACGCACAGTAGCGGCTGCTCTTCCGCGACGGCCGCAAGCAGACTCAAGGCGCCGCCGAAGACGGCGAGACGGTCAGCGACGGTCTCGCGGCCGAGTGCCAGTGCGGCACGGAGTGCGACTGCCTGCGCCTCAGGAATCGCGTCGATCGACGAGAGCGCCGGGCGGAGAAGCTCGTGCAGGCCGCAGAACGCGACGTCGACCTCCGACTCCACACCGAGCGCGCGGAAGACTCGCATGCCGTCTGCACGCTCGACGGCGGCGTTCACCAGGGCGCTCTTGCCGATGCCGGCCTCGCCGCGAACCACGAGCGCGCCGCTGCGCCCCTCTCTTGCCACGTCGAGCACCTCGTCGATCCGTCCGGACTCACGCTCGCGGCCGAAGAGCATCGTGGTTGAGAGCGTACCCCCGAGTAGCTGAGAGACCTAGGGATTTCCCGGGCGCGAGCGCACCGCTTCCGCGCGAGGATCGGGAGCACGGTGATGAAGCCGATCACCTACGCGTTGCAGTTCCGCGGGCGCGCCTCGTCACTCGGTTCTGACCGGATTCGGTTCAGGCTGGCCGCTCCGAGCTCGGCGCTCGTCACCAGTCTGGGCCGGGGCGGAGTGCACGGCGGGTTCGAAGACGTTCCGGGTGGCGATGCGACCCTCGAGACGGAGCTCTCGCTTCGCGAGCAGTCGACGTTCGACGACGTGGGCGCGATCGAGTACGGACAGGGAAACAGTGTGCGCTTTCGCAGCGTCGGGCCCGGTCGGCTTGTCGCCTGCCCAGATCCCAACCTCAGGCACGGCACCGTGGTACGCGAGGTCGAGGGCGGGAACGGCCAGTTTGCGGGCGCCGAAGGCTTCATCACCTCCAACTTCCTCGTAAGCGATACAGGCGAGGTCACGGACAACCACTTCGGACTGATCTTCGTCCACGAGCGGCGCTCAGAGGCGGCGTCAGGGGGTTGACAAAGAAATGAAGGGAGAGCCGTGAGTCTGCGTGAAGCGTCTCGGTTGCCTACCCGGGTGAGAAGTGGGAGCGCGTGGGCTCATCAGCGAAGCACCCCATCGACGAAAGGGGCACCGATGCGCAAGCGAGTCGCTCTCGGACTGGTCGCGAGTTTGGCCGCGCTGGCCGCGCTTTCGACGCTGCCGGCCGGGGCGACGGTCTCGGGCACGAACGGGAAGATCGTCTTCGGCCAGATCGAGCCGAACTACGGCGTCACGATCGACCCCGATGGGTCCGACCCGCATCAGATCGGACCCGTTGGGAGCACCACCTGCAACACCTGGTCGCCGGACAGCCGCAAGGTCCTCTGCAACCTCTGGAGCGAGGCTGGCGTCCAGCCGGCAACCGCCAACCCCGATGGGTCCGGCTTCACGCTTCTCAACCCGAACCTGCCGCTCGATCTCTTTTGCCTGAACTGGTCCCCCGATGGCAGTCGGCTTCTGTGTCACAGCGAGGGGCTGGCGAATCCGGCTGATGCGGGCCTCTACACGGTGCGCTCCTCTGACGCGGGCGACCTCATGCGGGTCACCGCCACCCCTCTCGGCGGCTTCGACAACGGGTACGGTTACTCGCCCGACGGCTCCCGGATCCTGTTCGCACTGTTCGACGCGAATGACCACGGCACCCTGTTCTCGGTGGAGCCCGACGGCAGCGACCCGATCCAGCTGAGTCCTCCGGCGCTATCAGTGATCGACCTTGGCTTCTTCGATCGGGTCGGGGCGGATTGGGCACCCGATAGTTCGCGTGTGGCGTTCGCCGCGTTTGACGAGTCGAGCCGCAGGACCGGACTGTTCGTCGTGAACGCCGACGGGACGGGCCTACATCAGGTCACCCCCGCGGGTATCGGCGCGCTCTCCGCCCAGTGGTCGCCGAACGGCGCCCTGATCGCCTTCACCAGCTGCTGCGGCCTCCCCCAGGCGTGGGTGGTCGATCCAAACGGAACCGGGCTCAGACAGGTCACGCCCCCGGTCGACCGTGCCGTCTTCTGGACCCCGGTCTGGTCACCCGACAGCACCAAGCTCCTCATGAACAGACAGGACCGCAACAACCAGACCTCCCTGTGGACCGCGAACACCGACGGCTCGGAACTGTCGAAGCTGACGGACACCGTGAGCTTAGGTGCTTCACCCGCATGGGGAAGCGCACCCGCTGAGTGAGTAGCGCATCCACGCGGGTCCTTTTGCTGGCGGGCGGTTCGGTGACGAGCCGCCCGCTTCTACCGCAAGCCTCTAAGTGGGAGGGCCAGACCCCGAGCCGCTGAGTTGTCGCCTTTGATAGGGAAGGCGACACCCGCAAGCGAGAACACACCGAGCGCGAGACCGGGCCGGCCACAGCACAAGCCGAAGCGGCATGTACGAATCGTCGCACGCTCGCCAAGCGAGGCGCTGTGCGGCAGCGCTTGCGCACGACGAGGGTTAACCCCCATGCTTGTGGACGTCAGTCGAGGGAGCGCCCCGATGTGCGCGGACCACGCCAGTCCTAGCGTCGATGGCACCGACAACAGGAGGTGCGCGGTGCAGACG
>JBKPFE010000389.1:0-2889 GCA_046728705.1 Actinomycetota bacterium | reverse complement strand
GTCGTACCCGTGCTCCATCTAGTTCACCTCCCTCGGGCTGTGGAAGCGGCGTAGCCGCAGCGAGTTCGAGACGACGAAGACGCTCGAGAACGCCATCGCCGCGGCGGCGACGATCGGATTCAACAGGCCCGCGACCGCGAGCGGGATCGCGGCGACGTTGTAGGCGAACGCCCAGAAGAGGTTGACCTTGATCGTGCGCAGAGTCTTTCGTGCCAGCCGGATCGCGTCCCCGGCGGCGCGCAGATCGCCCGAAACGAGAGTGACGTCGCTCGCCTCGATCGCGACGTCGGTGCCCGCCCCGATCGCGACGCCGAGGTCCGCCTGAGCGAGCGCCGGCGCGTCGTTGACGCCGTCGCCGACCATCGCCACGACCTCCCCGGCCCCCTGCAGCCGGCGCACCTCGGCCACCTTGTCCTCGGGATACACCTCCGCGAGCACGCACTCGATCCGGACCTCACCGGCGATCCGCTCGGCGGTCGCCTGGGCGTCGCCGGTCAGGAGCACCGGCATGAGCCCTAGCTCCCTCAGCTCGCGCACGGCCTCGGCGCTCGTCGGCTTCGTCGTGTCGCGCACGATCAGCCTCGCACGCGGCTCGCCGTCCCAGCGGACCGTTATCGCCCCGTGGCCGCGGCCAACCTCCACCTCGTGGCCGTCGACGCGCCCGACGACGCCGAAGCCCGGGCGGCTCGCGAAGCCCTCGACCGGCGGAAGCTGGCCGAGCTCGTCGCGAGCGGCAGCCGCGATTGCCTGCGCGATCGGATGCTCGCTCGCCGCCTCTACGCCGCCGGCGAGGCGGAGGACGTCCGCCCGCACTGCGCCGTTCAGCGGCACGACCTCGACGAGCTCCATCTTCCCTTCCGTGACGGTGCCCGTCTTGTCGAGCACGATCGCGCTGATCCGCCGGGTCTGCTCGAGGATCTCCGGGCCCTTGATCAGGATTCCGAGCTGCGCGCCGCGCCCGGTCCCGACCATCAGGGCAGTCGGCGTCGCCAGCCCGAGCGCGCAGGGGCAGGCGATGATCAGTACCGCGATCGCGGCCGTGAACGCTTCCGAAAGGTCGCCGCTCACGAGCAGCCAACCGGTGAGCGTCGCAGCGGCGACAGCGATCACGATCGGCACGAAGACGGCCGAGATACGGTCGACGAGACGCTGGATCGGTGCCTTCCCTGCCTGGGCCTCGGCGACGAGACGCGCGATCTGCGCCAGCGCGGTCTCGGCTCCGACCCTGGTCGCACGCACGACGAGCCGCCCATGCGTGTTGATCGTCGCGCCGACCACTTCGCTGCCCGGCCCGACATCGACGGGAATGGACTCGCCCGTCAGCAACGACTGGTCGACCGCTGAGGCCCCCTCTTCAACGATCCCGTCGGTCGCGATCTTGTCGCCGGGACGGACGACGAAGCGGTCGCCGACACGGAGCTCGTCGACCGGCACGAGGACCTCCGCGCCCTCTCTCAGGACACGCGCCTCCTTCGCTCCCAATTCGAGCAGCGCACGAATCGCCGCGCTCGAGCGGCGGCGGGCGCGGGCCTCGATGTAGCGGCCGAGCAGGACCAGGGTTGTGGTCACGGCGCCGACCTCGAAGTAGGTGGGCTCGCCGAGTCCGGCCGCAGCGACCGTCGTCGACCAGCCCCAGGCGGCCAGCGTGCCGATCGAGATCAACGTGTCCATCGTCGCGTTCAGGTGGCGCGCGTTGAGCGCGGCGGCGCGGTGGAACGGCCACCCGGACCAGAGCACGACCGGCGTCGCGAGCGCGACCGCGAGCCACTCCCAGCCCCCGAACTGGAGCGGCGAGACCAAGGCCAAGAGGGTAAGAGGCGCGCTCAGCGCGGCGGCGACCACAAGCCGAGTTCGCAGGACACGGGCCCGGGTCTCGTCAGCCTCGGCGCGTGCCGCGACGCTGGCCCCATAGCCCGAGGCCTCGACTGCGCGGATCAAGTCATCGACCGCCACGCCGGCAGGGTCGTAGTTGACCGTCGCCTGCTCGGTCGCGTAGTTGACGGTCGCCTCAACACCATCCAGCTTGTTCAGTTTCCGCTCGATTCGCGCCGCGCAGGAGGCGCAGGTCATCCCCTCGAGCGTGAGCGTGAGCCGCTCGGGAGCGGCACTGACCATCAGGCGGCAACCTCGTGGCCGGCCTCGGCGATCGCCGCCTGGAGGGCGCCGTCATCCAGTGCGTCGCCGGTGACGGTAACGAGCTTGCTGTCGAGATCCGCTTGCACCGACTCAACGCCCGCAACACCCTGGAGCTCCTTGTTCACGGCCGCCTGACAGTGGCCGCAGTGCATGCCCGGAACGCTGTAGGTCTTAGCTTCCAATTCGCCTCCCCTATCGGTGGAGTATACCCATCTGGGGTATTGTCCTATGCGTTTAGGAAGAGGTGTCTTTCGACCTTTCGCACTCGTACGGGCGTCGTCCGGCTAATGGTGCGCGTGCACGACCGCGTGGCCGCGGCCTCGCGCGATCAGCCAGCGGTTGACCGGAAAGGCCGCGACCCAGGCGACGGCTAGAGCAAAGGCGAGGCTGGCCCAGAAGAGAAGATCGCCGAGACCTGCCTCCATCGCGCCGGGAATGACGAGCAGGATCGCGTTGTCGACGATCTCCATGACCGTGATCGAGAGCGTGTCCGCCGCGAGGGCGATCGGCACAACCGCGGCCAGCGCCAGCCCCGACCGCAACAGTGGCCAGGAAGTGAAGCCGTAGCCGAAGAAGAAGGCCAGGACGATCGCGAGCACGATCGTCTCGAGGTTGCCCCAGCCGAGTGCGGTCCCGATCGCCACGCCGAGCACCTCGCCGATCGCGCAGCCCGTCAGGCAGTGCGTGGTCGCGCTCGCGGCGAGCCGGTTCAGACTCGTCTCAGCGTGGTGCTGATGCACCCGCGTACAGGGA
>JBKPFE010000309.1:0-7710 GCA_046728705.1 Actinomycetota bacterium | reverse complement strand
GGGTCGGCCCGCCCGGGTTGGCTTTGTCCGTCGTCGTTGTGCTTGTCGCCGTTTGGGACGGCGTCGTCGAGGAAGTACTTCCGCCCGCCGTCGCGGGCGATCTGCGGGAAGTGCTTGGCGGTCCTCGTCATCGTCGTGCGGTGGTGGAGACCGCCCCAGACGCGGGCGTTCTCGACGTCGGCGACGAGCTCGTCCACGTTCTCGTACGTCCGTGGTGGGCCGGCGCCGAGGGCGGTGCTGGACATCACGAGCTTGACGTGCTTCGTTCCGAAGTAGTCGCGCAGCGACTCCGTCAGGGCGGCGGTGCCGCAGGCGTGGCCGGACGGGTACTCCGGATGGTTACCAACGATAAGCGGCAGCCAGGTCGTGTCTGGCGAAGTGGCCGGGTTCCCGTCGGTATCGGCCCGCTGGATCGCGTGGTTGGGGCGCCAGAACATGTAGTGGTACTTGGCCTCCCAGCAGGCGATCAGCGTGTCCGCCGTCGCGACGTTCATGTACCCGAGTAGCCGCGCCGACTCGCGCAGGTCGAGTCCACGCGCCATGGCCAGCTCACGCACGGTGCGGTTGAACTGTATGAAGGGGTTCTCGGTAAAGAAGCGGACGGTCTCGGTCTGCGCCGGCGTTCGAACCGCGCTGTCGACGCGGCCGTACGCCTGCACCTCCGCCACGTCCCTGGCGTAGCGCCGGCTCGTCAACTCGAGCGGGCCGCGCGGCCGGTACGCAGACTGCGACTCGTAGGTGAACGGGCGCACGAGCGGAAGCTTGACGTCGACGGGCGCCGTCGTCGCGATCGGCTCGAACACGCCCGGCCCGGTCGGAGGCTGAACGTAGGGGACAACGTCATCGAAGTGGTCGCCGGTCCGCATCGCGAGCATCCCGGCAGCCGCGGCCGCACCCACCGCCTTGCCTCCGTCCTTCGCGGGCCCGTCCGGAATCGACGCCATGTACCCGTCGTAAGCGGTCTGGACGGCCGGCGCTTGCCCCGGCACGCGGACGACGAGAACATCTCTCGCCGCCTGCGCCACGGCAGTATCCGCCGATGCGCCGGGGGGTGCTGTCACACCGGTCGCGAACGGTTCGAGACCACCCTTGACGGCAGCGACGGCGTCGTACATCGCGCCGTTCACCATGGCGCCGAGCACGCTGCTGCTGGCGGGCGGGCGGAGGGTCGTCGGCGTCGGGCCCGCGGCGATCGCCGTCGTGGCGACACCGTTCCAGTGGACGACGGCGTTATCACCAGGGGCAGCCGACGTTCCGGCCGGCCCCAACGCCAAGGCAGCGATCAGCCCAAGCATCGTGGCGAGGCCGGTGGTGAGTCTTGTTCTCATGCCGCAGTTCTCCTCTCCCGTAGGGATTGCTTCGCTGCACCATGGTCAGCCGGCCGGCCCGGAGACAAGCCCAGAAAATGAACCTGTACGGAAGGCGATCAGAGTCGCGCGCCGTCTTCAGGCCTCGCCAGGCTGAGCAACTGGCAGGGCCGTACTTCGGCAGGTCGTCAGCTAGCCGATGACTGCGCGCTCGCGAAGGGACTCACGCCGATCCAGTCGTGAAAACCGCTGCGGAGCTCGCTGCCCCCGACAACCTCCACCGATCCCTCTCTGATCGCTTGTATGAGGCTGATGTGCCCGAGGTAGACCCGCGTCAACTCTGTGACGTCGGCATTTATGGTCAGGTCGACCTCGAAGCCCGGGTCGCTGAGACAGAGGTCGACCGCCGGCCGCTCGAGGATGAGCCAGAAGGACTGCTGCCCCTCGAGCCAAAAGGACCGCGCGCCCTGGGCGTGGAAGTCGAAGCGGGTGACGACCCGCGGCTCCGGCAGGCTCTCGACCCTGACGCGTCGGCGCAGGAACCACATGAGCAGGCCTGCGTCGACGTTGTCCTCCTGCAGCTCGCTCGCCGCCCACTTGTAGCCCCAGGTGCCCAGGGCGGTCACAACAGGCCGCAGCTCCTCACCGGCCGGGGTCAGGTGGTAGTCGTAGCCGTGGCCGTTTGAGCGCCGCCGCCGCTTGATCAGTCCGGCCCGCTCGAGCGAGGCCAGGCGCTGGGTCAACAGGTTGCGCGAGATGCGTGGAAGGCCGCGCAGGAGGTCGCTGAAGCGATGGCTGCCGAGGAGAAGCTCGCGCAGAATGAGCGGCGTCCAGCGCTCGGCGAAGACCTCAGCCCCGAGGGCGACCGGACAGAACTGACTGTAGCCCTGCATCCGACCAGCTTGACGCGTGACGCCGCCTGAGACAAGTTCACCCAATGAACCTATGCGTTTGCCGGCACTCGCTCACAACGACGGAGGTAGCTAATGATCATTCTTGTCCAACATCGAGTTCGTGACTCCGCCAGCTGGAAGCCCGTCTTTGACGAGCAGGGAGGGATCGTCCGCACCCGGCATGGGGCGACGCGACATTGGCTCTATCGATCGCTCGACGATCCCAACGACGTCGTCGTCTCGGTCGAGTTCCCCGCGGAGGAGCGCGCCCGCAGCTTCCTGGCCGATCCCGCCCTGAAGGAAGAGATGGAGCAGGCGGGGGTTCAAGGACAGCCAACCGTCACCCTCTGCGAGGAGGTTGACGCGGTCAGCTATTAGAGCGCCAGCGGGAGGCAATCCCCCTCAACGAGCTGCGGTCCGTACCTGAGCACTCACGAGGACGCCCTCGTAAGGCTCCAGCGTGAGACTCGTCTCCCCCACCTTGGCGCTCGGTGCGGGTTCGACCGTGGAGAGAACGATCCTGCGCGGCCCTGCGAGTTCCACCTCGCGTGCACGGTCGGCGAAGTTCAAGTGGACTTCGACCGACCCGTCGGGATGATGCCTCTCGAAGGAGAAGACGTCCGCCGGAGCCGGGAGGGACCTGTACGCGCCGACCGCCAGCGCCGGAATCTCCTTGCGAAGACGGATCAGCGACCGGAACAGGTGGAGCACGCTGGCCCGGTCGTCGCGCTGGCGTTGGACGGTGAGCTCCGGCTCGTCCGAAGCCAACGGCAGCCACGGTTCGACCTCTGAGAACCCTCCGTATCGCGTGGGCGACCACTGCATCGGGGTTCGAGCGGTGAGGCGATTCCGCCAAGGAGCACCGGCAGCCTGCGGGTCCACAACCGCCAGGTCCGACCGGGACAGGTCTGCTGTGGGCAGCCCGAGCTCATCGCCGTAGTAGCACGTTGGCGTGCCGCGAAGCGAAAGGAGCAGCATCTGGACCAAGCGGCTCCGTTCCGGACCGATGCGGGATGCAATCCGGGAGAAGTCGTGATCGCCGAGCAGCCAGTTGGGCCAGGCGCCCGCGGGCAAGACCGCTTCATAGCCTTCGACCACCGCTCGAACCTCCTCGGCGCTCCAGTCCCGGAGTTCGGTCAACGCGAAGTTGTGAGGGAAATGGGCCTCGTCGAGATCGTCCCCGTAATACGCCACCGCCCTGTCGGGAGGTAGCACTATTTCGCCGATCATCAACCGGTCGGGGAATTCGTCCACGACCGACCTGAGGAGGCGCGCATGCTCGTGTGACTCCGCCCGGTCTTCTGAGTACACCCGCTCGAGTCTGGCCCAAGCCGGCAGACCCTCGTGCCAATCGCGGTTGGGTGGGTTGTCCCGAAGCTCGCGGTCCTTCCCGAGCAGCCACAGGACGTCGACTCGAAAGCCGTCCACGCCACGGGAGAGCCAGAACCTCATGACCTCTTGGATGGCCTGCGCCACCGCGGGGTTGTCCCAGTTCAGATCGGGCTGACCGCGGTGGCAGGAGTGCAGGTACCACTTGCCCGGAGGCTCCGAGTACTCCCACGCCCGGTCACCGAAATAGCTCTGCCAGTTGTTCGGAGGAGATCCATCCGGTGTGGGGTCTCGCCACACGTACCAGTCGTGGCGAGGATGATCGGCGCTGCTCCGGCTCTCGAGGAACCAGGGATGCCGATCGGAGGTGTGATTGGGGACGAGATCGAGCACGAGCTTGATGTCCTTGTCGTGAAGCGCAGCTACGAGGCGATCGAAGTCTGCGAGCGTCCCCAATCGCGGATCGACCGCGCAGTAGTCGGAGACGTCGTAGCCGAGATCCACGTCCTCGGAGGGGTAGATCGGCGAAAGCCAGATCGCGTCTACGCCTAGCCACGCGAGGTAATCGATGCCCTCGTGGATGCCGCGAAGGTCGCCAAGGCCGTCCCCGGAGGCGTCACGGAAGCTTCGAGGGTAGATCTGGTAGAAGACACCCCGCTGCCACCAGGTGGGACTCTCGGGCACCCACAGTGGAGCTCGCCCCCTCCCCGCCGGCGCGGCAGACCACTGTTTTTCGGAGTGTCCTGTCAGTTGCCGACGGCGCGCGGTTGCGTCAGCCCGAGTCGCCGCAGTCGCAGCCGGCGCACGCGCTCGAGACGCTTGCGGGCAGCGGGCGTCATGCGCTCCGGCCACCAGAGCTCGCCCGCGACGGGCTCGACCTCCACGACTTCGACGCCGGGGAGCGCCTCGAGGGCGTTCACGATCTGTGATCTCATCTCGAACAGATACACGCACATCGGATCCGAAAGGAGCAGTCGGACCCGAACGCTGCCGCCTTCCTGCTCGACGTCGTGTACAAGGCCCATCTCGACGATGTCGAGGTTCGTCCCGTTGAAGACGCTGCACGTGTCGTAGACGGTGCTCAGCGCGTCGTAGATCTGCTCCCGGGTCGTCATCACGCTTCCGTGTCCAGGCCCGCGGCCTCGCGGATGGTCGCCCAGGGCTGATGCGGCGTCGCGGCATGGCGTTGCTGGGCCCAACCGTCGTTCGCGACGCTGGCCTTCACCCCTTCGATGTCGAGCCCGTGCAGGTGGCAGTAATTCTCCCCGAGGAGCTTTCGCTTGGCCTGCTCCGTCAGCGGCGGGAAGCCGTAGCCCTGAACGAGCTCCTCCGGCATCTCGAAGTCGAGGAACGCCTCGAGCACCACCTGGGGATGGACGGCCATCGCGCCAGAGGCCCAGAGAATCCGGTCCTCTCCGCCCCAGTACATAAGGCTGCCGAGCACCTCCGCGAATCGCCGCGGCGCCGAGAAGAGCAGGCTGACCGTCCATTCGAGATTGACGTACACGTTTGGGTAGCGCGCGAGGAGCCATGCCGTTTCCTCGACGAACGCGAAGCCCGGATGAAGGACCTCGAAGTTGATCTGCGGGTACGCGCCGGCGATCTCGACGTCGTCCACGCCGTATGCACTGAGCCGGGTCGGCCCAACCGGGAAGTACTTGTGGACGGCGATGCACCGCGCTCCGCACTCGATCGCTTTCTCGATCACCGGAATGCCGTACTTCGGATCGTCAAGCCGCACGGGAATCGTCTGACCGTTGACGAAGCGTGCCGGGTAGATCTTGATCCCGTGGGCGCCGAGGTCTCGAATCGCGTGCTCGACCTGCTCCAGCGCCCGCTCTCCCTCCAATGGGTTCACGGCCGCGTGCAAGCAGACGCGATGGGGCGTCCGACGCTTCATCTCAACGCCTTTGTCGAGCCGGACGAAGCCGTCGACGAAGAAGTCGTCGAGCGGAAGCGAGTGGTAGTCGCAGAGGTCGACGTCGCTCTCGCGGAACAGGACACCTTCGAGCTCCTCACCGCTCCAGTCGCGCAGGAACTCCCCACGCTCGAGCCGGTGGCTCTCCGGCGAGAGCAGCATGTGTAGGCCGTAGATCCCTTCGAGCAACGGCTCCGCCATCGGCTCGATCGGCTCGGCGACGTTGTTCCTGGAGCCGTTGATCGCGTGAACGACCGCATCCACGACGAGCGTGCCGTCGATCATCGCACTCCCTTCGATGCGAGTGAGCGGCTAAGACTAGACGGATACCGGAAGGCGGGCTTGGCAATGACCTCGAAGCCCAGGGGCGGCAAGCAGTTTTGGTGCGTACATGCGGCCGAGCGCGTTCTGGTGGGTCGAGCTCGAGCACGGGGACTACCGCCGGCTCGTGCTCGAGGTGCCCGACCCCGACGCCGAGGCGGACCGGATCCGGAAGGCAGCCGGGCTCCCCGAACGCGACGGTCCCAGCGGCATCGATCACTCAGGCGGGCATGGGAGCGCGATCGATCTCGATGCGGCATGAGCGGGCCATCGGAGCTCCACTGCCGAAGCGACTCGCGGCGACGGTGCCGGCGAAGCAGCGCAAGGAGCACGCCGCGCTCGCCGGTCGCATTGAGCAAGCCGCTCACGAGATCGCCTGGTTGCGAAACGCGATCGACGAGCGTCCCGTTGAACGAGCCTCGGTCGTGGTAGGGATCCCGATCTGCCCGTTCGTCGGATCGACCTCGACCCACGGGAACCACTGGTCGCCCGCGCCGGAGTCGACTTGCATCGGCCCGCTCCATGAGGTCCCGCCGTTCGACGACACCATCTGGAAGACATCCGTGTTCGTGACCGGGTTGGCCGAGTCGTGGATCCCGTTCCGGTTGTGGCTGAAGACGAGGTAGAGCTTGCCGTCGGTCGGACTGGCGACGATGTTGCCGTAGCCTCGTTTGGCGCTCGGTCGCCCCTGTGGCACGATATCCGCGCCCGTGGAAACGAGTCGGATCGCGTCATTTCCGGTCTTCGCCGATCTTCCTGCGACGGAGCTCGACGAGCTCGCGACGGCGATGAAGGAGCTCGACGTCGAGGCGGGTGCCACGGTCGTCACGCTCGACGGCTACGGAACCTCCATCTACTTCATCGAACAGGGCGAGGCCGCTGTCCTGACCGACAGTGGCGAGTCGACCCCGGCACTCGGCCCCGGCGACACGTTCGGCGAGATCGCGCCCCTCCTGACGGGACAGCGGACGGCCACGGTCGCGGCGCGCACGCCGATGCGGCTCCTCTTGCTCTCCGATCAGGACTTCCAACGCATCCGAGCACGTGTACCCGAGTTCGAACGCTTGCTGCTCCGACTCGGCCTCGAGCGCGCAAATCGGTAGACGCACGGGTGGCCGAGGGCGGCCGGCCATTGCTCCGTTCGACCACTCCTCAGCGCCGTAGCTCTGCATCAAAGGCTTCAACGAACTCGGCGATCGCCGCGGCTCCCCCAGCAGCCGAAGATCACGAGTGACTCGGCGGGCTCTCCGTCGAGCGGTCAGGAACCGAGCCCTGCTTCGGATCGGGGCGATTGACGAAGAGCAGCTCGGCGAAGCGAACCGGCGGGGTACGAATCGAGCTTCGTTCGGGGTGGCTCGGCTTGAGGGAGGTCGCGGTTCGGGATTAGACACCCGTCGACCAGGTCGTTACTACGGTGAGGGAGCGGCGGCCCACAGGCATCGCACCAGCCGAGAACGCAATCGCCCGCGGCTCGGAGAGAGTTACGAGGGTCGGACGTCTGGGACGTCGATCCGGAACGAGGGAAGGCACGGGCATGCGCGGTCGCGGGCCGTAGTCTCACGCGGGAGGAGTGGGCTGATTCCTTCCGGATCGACCGTACGAACCCTCGTGCGCGTAGAGACTCCGAGTCGCCCGGCCCGCGCCCCGACTGCGCCAGGCCCCCCACCGCGACCTCGTGCCGCTCATCAAGCAAGCGCGCGCGGCCGGGCTTGGGGTCACGATCCACGTCGGCGAGGAGGGCGGCGCCTACGGGATCGCCGAGATCCGCGGGGTCGTCTCGACCCTGCGTCCGGGCACGGGATCCTCGCCGCCCAGGACGCTAGGCTGATGACCCAGATCGCCGAGGCCGAGATCGTGCTCGAGCTCTGCCCGACCTCGAACTTGCTGAAGAAGGGCGCTTCCCGACGAGGAGGCGGTCGGCGCGACCTTCCGCGCCTTCGCC
>JBKPFE010000058.1:0-1462 GCA_046728705.1 Actinomycetota bacterium | reverse complement strand
CCATCGCACCCTGGCGACGAAGCATCATCATGTCGGAGTCTCTAAGATCCCCTGCTCAATGGGACTTTCAGACGTCTGGAACCGGACCCTGGTCTACTTCGGCATCGCCGAGGAGGACGAGGAGGAGTGGGACGAGGACGGATACGTCACGAACGAGGAGCTCGAGCGGACGTACGCGGAGCGCCCGAACGTCCGCCGGCTGTCGGCGCGACGGCGCGGCAGTCGAGACTTCGACGATTGGACCGATCCCGAGCCGGCGGCCACCGGACGGACCGCGACGTTGCGCCCCCGGAGCCGGCCTGAGCTGACACCGGTTCCGGCGCAGCCCGGCTCGGCGGTGCGCGTTCATCTCGTCGTCCCGCGGAGCTTCAACGATGCGCAGACGATCGCCGACCGCTTCAAGGACTACACACCCGTGATCCTCAATCTCCAGGGCATCGACTCTGAGCTCTCGAAGCGGTTGATCGATTTCGCCAGCGGGCTGACCTACGCACTCGACGGCGGGATGCAGCGGATCGCCGACAAGGTCTTCCTGCTGACGCCCGCCAACGTGGAGGTCTCCGCCGAGCAGCGCGCGCAACTCTTGGAACGCGGCGGCTTTTTTAACCAAGCCTGACGGCTTGGTTTCGCCGAAAGCCTCACGACTTTCGGCGAGCGTATGAAGCCGGGCGGCGCGCGGCCCAGCCGCGAGGCGCCACTTCCTTCACTCGGAGCCGCAGTGGTGGAACGGGCGGAGCCCGTTCCGCGGCGAACCGCCTACTCGTCGCCGCGCTCGAGGCGTCGGTAGAACGCGGGGTACTGGCCTGCCTTGCCGACGGTGACGAGCGTGTCGCCTCGCTGGATGACGTCGTGCGGCTGGGCGCCCGTGACCGGGTCGGGCTCACGCAGGATGGCGATGATCGTGATCCCGTTCTTTGCCCGAAACTGGGCCTCGGCGAGGGTCTTGCCGATCCAGGGGCTCGTGTCGGGCACTGGGACCCACTCGATCTGGAGCTCGCCGAGCGCCATCTCGAGGTCTTCGACGATCTTCGGCCGCTCGTAGGCGCCGCCGAGGACGGCGCCGAGCTCGCGCGCCTCGTCGTCGTCGAGGGTGATCACGGCGCTCGGCTCGTCGTCGTGGGCCCGCCTGAACCAGTAGAGCTCCCTCTTGCCGTCGTTGTGCAGGATCAGCGAGATTCGGCCGCCGGTGTCCAACCGAAAGCCGTACTTGACGCCGATGCCCGGCAGGCGCGTCTCACGAAGATCGATGGGCATTGCTTCTCTAGCTCCCTTCGGCGAGTGTAGGCGCCGGGAACAACCGGCGGCTGAGGATCTTGGACTCCTTCATCAAGACGACGCCGATCGTCGCCGTGATCAAGACGTAGAGGCCCGCGAACGCCACCAGCTGGGTCTGCTGTGCGTCGGGGATGGCCGGGTTATCGGCCGCGAGTTGGGCGAGGATCACAGTGAACTCTCCGTGCGC
>JBKPFE010000295.1:0-3944 GCA_046728705.1 Actinomycetota bacterium | reverse complement strand
CGAGCTTGCGGCGCCCCCAGACGTCGTGAGCGTCCCAGGTGCCGCCGCTGCGCTCGATCAGCTCGCGCGTGCGGGAGACGATCTCGTTCTGCCGCTCGTCGGGCAGCTCCGGGTCGAGCATGAGCAAGATTTCGTAGGGCGCCACGGTCCCGATCCTCCTTCCTTCGGTCTCTGACGGCCTTGTCCGGGCCCGCCGCGTCGGGTCGCGGCGGTGGGCAGGGCAGGAAGCGGCGGGCAGTGTAGCATCGGCCTCGTGGACCGCCGCCTCACCGTCCTGGGAGGGATCACCGTGGCGGTCGCCGCGCTCTGGCGGACGATCAGGCGCCGCCCCCCGGGCTGGGTCGAGATTGAGCCGGTCGATCCTCGGGCGGAAGAGCTGCGCCAGCGGCTGGAGGAGGCGCGTCCCGTGGTCGGGGAGCGCGAAGAGTTCGAGGCCGCTGAGACCACCGTCGACACGGTCGAGTCGGTGCCGGAGGATCCCGAAGCGCGACGCCGGGCCGTCCACGCGGAAGGCCGCTCGATCGTCGACCGGATGAAGGGCGAAGCGGCTAGCCCGGAGGAGTGAACGCGGCGACACCAGCGGCCAGTCCGCGGGCGACTCGCCACTGGTAGGCGCTCGAGTGGAGCGACCGGCGCTCGGCCGGGTTGGAGAGGAAGCCAGTCTCCGTCAGCACGACGGGAACGTTCGCCCAGTTGAAGCCGGTCAGGTCCGAGCGCTCGCTGACTCCGAGGTCGCGCGCGTCGGTAGTTGAGACGAGGCCGCGTTGGATCGCCCGGGCGGCGCGGAGGCTCGGGGCATAGACATCGCTCGTCCAGCCGCGGCGGCGGACGGGCGTGAGCGTCGAGACGCCCCGACGTGAGGGATCGGACGAGCCGTCGGCGTGGATGCGAAGCATCAGCGCCGCGCCGCGCCGGTTGCAGAACTGTGCGCGCTCGATGTTCCCACCTCGGAACGTCGAGCCTGTGCGGGTCATCGCGACGCGGTAGCCGCGCCGGAGCAGGAGCGCGCGCGTGCTGCGGGCGATCGCGAGCACGACCTCGGTCTCCCCCGGCGCGCCGCCGCCGTCCTTGATCTTCGTCACGCGCGATCCGGGCCCGATCGGTTCGAGCTGACGGCCGATCGCAGGTGGCGTTCCGTGTCCCGGGTCGAGGCAGATGAGCGCGGCTGCAGCGAGGGTTTCCGCGATCACGCCGACATCGTACGGCGGGCAAATCCGACCGCCGGTCGCCTTCGTACCCACACAAGGGCGCGTCGTTCGTGTGCGCGCGCCCACGCCCACTCGTCCCCGACCAGGAGGTGGGAATCAATGACACGAGCCCTTCGACTTCTTGCTGTAGCGATCGGCGCTGCGCTCGCGACAGCGTTCGTGCCCGCTCGCGCGCAAGCGGCTCCGAGCGTCGTCGACCCGAACCTCGCGGTCCGAACGGCTGCTACCGGCCTCGATCAGCCGATCAGCATGGCGTTCCTCGGACAGAACGACATGCTCGTGCTCGAGAAGGCCACGGGCAAGGTTCAACGCGTCGTCAACGGCGTCGTGCAGAGCACCGTGCTCGACCTGCCGGTCAACAGTGCGTCCGAGCGCGGGCTGCTCGGCATCGCGCTGCATCCGCAGTTCTTCATCGGCGGGAGGGTTTACCTCTTCTGGACCGAGAGCAGCACGGGTGCTGACAGCGCTGAATTGGCCGACGTGCCCCTGCTCGGCAACCGTGTCGATCGCTACGTGTGGAACGGATCGACGCTCACGTTCGAGCGCAACATCATCAAGCTGCGGGCGTTCCAGGCCGATGAGGGACAGCCTTTGCGTGGCAACCACGACGGCGGCGTCCTCCGCTTCGGCCCAGACGGGAAGCTCTACATCGTCATGGGCGACAACGGGCGGCGTGGCCAGCTCCAGAACCTCGTCGATGGACCGTTCGGCCCGGGCATCCCCGACGACCAGTTCGGCGGGCCCGAGCCCGACAATGCTCACTTGACCGGCGTCATCCTCCGGCTCAACGATGACGGCACGGCGCCGTCGAGCAATCCGTTCTTCGGTGCCGGAGAGGCTCTGGGAGGCGAGGTCGGCGCGAACGTCCAGAAGATCTTCGCCTATGGACTCCGCAATAGCTTCGGAATGGCCTTCGACCCGGTTTCGGGTGACCTCTGGGAGCAGGAGAACGGTGACGACAGCTTCACCGAGCTCAACCGGGCGGAGCCGGGCTTCAACTCCGGTTGGGTGCAGATCATGGGCCCACCCGAGCGGATCGGCCAGTTCAAGACGATCGAGACGACGGTGACACCGGTGCCGCCAGATCCATTCGCGGCGACCTACTTCGGTCTCCAGCAGATCCGCTGGCCGCCGACTTTGATCGCCGACACGCCGGCCGAGGCGCTGTCCCGGCTCTTCATGCTGCCCGACGCCCACTACAGCGCGCCGGAGTTCAGCTGGAAATTCGAGGTCGCACCGGCCGGAATCGGGTTCCTCGAGAGCAGGGCGCTCGGGCCCCAGTACCAGAACGATCTCTTCGTCGGCGCGGCGCGGGTGTTCCTCGAAGGTGGCCATTTGTTCCGCTTCAACCTCACGGGTAATCGCCGGAAGATCGCCGTCGACGACCCGCGGCTGGAGGATCGCGTCGCCGACAACGTGCACAAGTGGGAGATCACCGAGAGCGAAAGCGTGCTCTTCGGCCGGAACTTCGGCATCGGCAGCGACGTTCAGACCGGACCGAACGGCAATCTCTTCGTGGTCTCACTCTCGGACGGCGTCGTCTACGAGGTCTTCCACCCCTAGAACGAGCGCGACTAGCACCGAGAGCGGGAGCGGCCGCAAGGCCGCTCCCGCTTCTCGAGTCGGGGTCAATCGTCGTCGTCGTCGTCGTGCGCCTTTGTCTTGACGTCGACCCAGACGAGCCTGTGATCGGAGGTGGGGAAGCCGCCGACCGGCCCCCACTCTGCGAAGTTGAAGACGCCCGTCAGGCGGAAGAGCGGATCGCTCTGCACCGGCCAGAAGACGGCGCTGTCGAGAATCCTCATGTTCTTCGAGGGGAGGACATAGTCGGCGTGAAGGTTGCCGGGCGCAGTGTCGGCGAAGTCAGCGGTGTCGAAGCGTGGATCGCTGCGGTGCGATGCGTTCGCTCCGCCCTGAAGGGCGGCCGCTTCGACCGCGCCCGCGCTTGCCGGGGTCTTTGACACGTTGACGAGCGGATGCTCGATCAGCTGCTGGATCGCCCCGGGGATGCTGTCGCCGTCGAGCGGATCGGAGTTCTGGTCGCCGGCGATCACGAACCGGTCGCCGGGCTCGAGCCCGCCGCGGACGCCACCGTCGTCGTAGATGTACGCCGCGCGTGAGCCGCCCGAGATGTAGTCGGCCCAGAATCGGATCTCGTCGGCGTTCCGCGTCCCGTTCCGATCCTCGGGCCCGTCGAAAACCGGCGGTGTCGGGTGCGAGACGAGGAAGTGCACCGTCTTCCCTTGGATGCGAATCGGTACGTCCCAGTGGCTCTTCGAGGAGAGCCGGAAGACGTTCAGCTCGTCGGCGTTGTACCAGTCCGTCGGTGCGGGTGTCGCGGGGTCGTTGGGCAACCGGGCTCCCGGCATGTCCTTCCACAGGAAGAACTGGAAGGTGCGTACCTCGTCGCGGAGGATCGGGTACTTCGAGTAGACGACCATGCCGAACTGCCCTGGGAAGGCGCCGAACCCGAACGAATCGTCGCCGTATCCCGGCGCACCGGGCGTCGTGACGATGGCGCCGTTGTTGTTCAGGTCGAAGCCCGTCGCGACGCCCGTGTTCGACGGAGCGATGAATGCGTAGCGGTAGCGGATTGGCCGCGCACCGTTCTGCGAGACCTCGAGGAAGTTCTTGCGGAACAGTTCGACGGCCTGCGGAGCGAAGTCGAACTCGTTGATCAGGAGAACGTCCGGCCTCGTTCGCTGGATGACCTCGGCGTTGTTCCGGGCCTGTCGC
>JBKPFE010000172.1:0-6241 GCA_046728705.1 Actinomycetota bacterium | reverse complement strand
GCGGCGAGCATGGGCGGGGCGGTGGAGGTCCGACCCGTCCGGGAGCAGTAGCGATCCTCGAGCAGGTCTTCCGCGACGAGTGGGGCCGCGTCCTCGCCAGCCTGATCGGCTTCCTCGGCGACTTCGACCTCGCCGAGGAAGCCGCCCAGGAAGCGTTCGCGATCGCGGCCGAGCGCTGGCCCCGCGACGGGACGCCCGGCAACCCGCGTGCCTGGCTCTTGACCACCGCGCGCAACCGCGCCATCGACCGCATCCGCCGCGACCGCACGCTCGCGGAAAAGACCCGCTTGCTCGATGTGCCCGAGGCGATTGAGGACAACGTGGAGGAAACGACGATCCCGGACGAGCGGCTCGAGCTCGTCTTCACGTGCTGCCACCCGGCGCTCGCGCTCGACGGCCAGGTCGCGCTCACGCTACGGACGCTGGGCGGCCTGAAGACGGAGGAGATTGCCCGCGCCTTTCTTGTCCCCGAAGCGACCATGGCCAAGCGGCTCGCCCGCGCGAAGAGCAAGATCAAGGCCGCCGGCATCCCGTTTCGCGTGCCGCCGGCTCATCTGCTCCCCGACCGCCTCGCCGCAGTGCTCGCCGTCGTCTACCTGATCTTCAACGAGGGCTACGGCGGCCGCGGCGAGCTCGCGGCCGAGGCGATCCGGCTCGGGCGCGCGCTCGTCGAGCTGATGCCCGACGAGCCCGAGGCGCACGCGCTGCTCGCGCTGATGCTGGTCAACGACGCCCGGCGCGGCGCGCGTTTCGCCGACGGCACGGTCGTCCTCCTCGGCGATCAGGATCGATCGCTCTGGGACTTCGACCAGATCGCGGAGGGACGGGCCGCGCTCGACCGCGCGCTGGCGCTCGGCGGCAACGGCCCCTACGTGCTGCAAGCGGCGATCGCGGCCCTGCACGTCGATGAGCCCCAGGACTGGCCGCAGCTCGCGGCTCTGTACGGCGAGCTCGCCCGGCGGACCGGCTCGCCGGTCGTGGAGCTCAACCAGGCCGTCGCCATCGCCGAAGCAGGTGATGTTGAGGCCGCGCTCGCCCTGGTCGAGCGCCTCGAGCTCGACCGTTACCACTATCTGCACGCGACTCGCGCGGAGCTTTTGCGCCGGCTCGATCGCGTCGAAGGCGCCCGCGCCGCGTACGACCGCGCGCTCGAGCTCGTTCACTCGGACGCCGAGCGGCGCTTCCTGGAGGGGAAGCTGGGGGAGCTCCAAGGGTGACCGGCGCGGGGACTGCTACGCGAGGCTGATCGTCGAGCCGCGTCAGTGCAAGACCTGACCCCCGTTAGGCAAAGTTCCGTGAGCTGTAGGGCGACACCTCGGTGGGGCGGCCTTTCCAGCTGATTGCATGCCCGGCGTGATCTCCAAGCGGTTCGACGAGCCCGACGAGGTCGTGGCGCTGCCGCTTGCCCGCGAGGAGGTCGTGATCCTCGGTGAAGTCCACGTCGGCCGAACCACCCATCAACCGGGGTGGAGCTGGTCCGAGCACGTGAAACCCGTGGCCGGTACACCGAGTTGCATGTTCCATCACCAGGGCTTCGTGGTCTCAGGACGGATGCAGATCGAGACCGACGACGGCGCCGTGCGCCTGCTCGGTCCGGGGGACGCCTTCGACGTGCAGCCGGGGCACAACGCCCACGTTGTCGGGGACGAGCCCTGCGTAACGATCGACTTCGCGGGCGTGCGCGGGTGGGGTAAGCCGCCGGACGTGGGTGAGCGCGTCGTGGCGACCTTGCTCGTGACCGACATCGTCGCCTCCACGGCCACCGCCGTCCGTCTCGGCGATGCGCGCTGGAAGACGCTCCTCGGGAGACACGGCGACCGCGTCCGCTTCGAGCTCGATCGGTTCCGCGGTCTCGAGATCGAGACCACGGGCGACGGCTTCCTAGTGATTTTCGACGGCGCGTCCCGCGCAGTTCGCTGCGCCGCTGCGATCGCCGAGGCGGCCGAGGAGGACGGTCTTCAGGTGCGCGCCGGCGTCCACTCCGGCGAAGTAGAACGCGAAGGTGCGACCCTCCGCGGCGTCGCGGTGCACGCAGCGACGCGGATCGCTTCGCTCGCACGGCCAGGCGAGGTCCTCGTTTCTGACGCTTCGGTCGCGCTGCTCGAAGGTTCGAGCCTCAAGGTCGAGGATGCCGGGGAGCATGACCTTCGCGGCCTGCCGGGACGGCGACGCCTGTACCGCCTGGCCGAAGGCCAGGACGCGGGCGATGACTTCCTCGCCTCGCCACAGTCCTAGCGTTGATGAACCAGAGCGGCCGGGCTGAAGCCGCGGCGGTCGTCGCCGCGGCGCGTGCAGGTAGAGAGTCCGCCTTCGCCGAGCTGGTCGAGAGGTACCGGCGGGAGTTGCAGGTGCACTGCTACCGGATGCTCGGCTCGTTCGAGGATGCGGAGGACATGGTGCAGGAGACGCTCTTGCGCGCCTGGCGGAAGCGCAAGAGCTTCGAAGGCCGCTCCTCGTTCCGAGCCTGGCTCTACCGGATCGCCACGAACGCGTGCCTCGACGCGTTGAAGCGTCGCCCGCCGCGAGTGCTCCCGCCTCAGGTAGCGACGGCTGCTGACCCGCGGGTGCCACCGCTCCCGGCCGCAGACATGCCCTGGCTGCAGCCATACCCGGATCGCCTGCTCGAGGGGATCGCGGCCGGCGATGAGGGCCCGGAGGCCGAGCTCGTCTCAAAGGAGACGATGGAGCTCACCTTCCTCGTCGCGATTCAGCACCTCGTGCCCAGACAGCGCGCGGTGCTGATTCTGCGCGACGTGCTCGGCTGGTCGGCGAAGGAGACCGCCAGGCTCCTCGAAACGACCGTGGATTCGGTGAACAGCGCGCTGAGGCGGGCACGATCGACGCTAAGGAGACATCTCCCCCCGAGCCGGCTCGAGTGGGCATCGGGTTCCGATCCGACCCAGGAGGAGCGCCGGCTCCTTCGGCGCTACATGGATGCTCACGAGCGGGGCGATGCCACGACCTTTGCGGCGCTTCTCCGAGAGGACGCGCGGCTGACGATGCCTCCCACGCCGACCTGGTACGACGGGCGCGAAGCGATCGTGACCTTCCACGCTCAGCAGCTCTTCATACCCGAGATCCAATGGCAGGCCATGGTCACGAGGGCGAATCGGCAACTCGCGGTGGCCTTCTACACCCGTCAGCCAGGGGAGCCCGACTTCCGCGCCTCGGTGATGGACGTGCTCCGGGTCGAAGAAGGACGTGTTACGCAGATCGACGCGTTCGTCCTCCCGGCTCTCTTTCCCGCGTTCGGCCTCCCCCCGGCGATCTGACCGCCGCCGGCGCCGACCAGTTTCGGGCTGACCCACCGTCTCAACGAAGGTGACTGGAGACGAAGCAACGAGGGCTGGGCGACGGGAGTGGATCGGGCTCGCCGTGCTCGCGCTGGCGTGCGTGCTCTACTCGATGGATCTGACGGTGCTGCATCTCGCGGTGCCGGCCTTGAGCGCGGATCTGGAGCCCAGCAGCGCGCAGCTGCTCTGGATCGTGGACATCTACGGGTTCATGCTGGCCGGCTCGCTGATCACGATGGGCACGCTCGGCGACCGGATCGGCCGCCGCCGCTTGCTGCTGATCGGCGCCGCCGCGTTCGGACTCGCCTCGCTGCTGGCCGCCTTTTCAACCAGTGCCGAGATGCTGATCGCGTCGCGGGCGCTGCTCGGTGTGGCCGGCGCGACGCTGGCGCCTTCGACCTTGTCACTGATCCGCACGATGTTCCTCGACCCGCACCAGCGCACGGTCGCGATCGGAGTCTGGATCACCAGCTTCTCCGCCGGCGCCGTCATCGGCCCGCCGCTCGGCGGCGTGCTGCTCGAGTTCTTCTGGTGGGGGTCGGTGTTCCTGCTGGCCGTGCCGGTGATGGCGCTGCTGCTCGTGCTCGGCCCGATCCTGTTGCCGGAGTACCGCGATCCCGAGGCGGGTCGCCTCGACCTCGTCAGCGCCGCCCTCTCGCTCGCCGCCGTCCTCGCGGTGATCTACGGGCTCAAGCAGACCGCCCAGGACGGTCTCGGGTGGCTGCCCGCCTTGACGATCGTGGCCGGTCTCGCCCTCGGCCTTGTGTTCGTGCAGCGGCAGCGACGGCTGGCCGACCCCCTGATCGACCTCCAACTCTTTCGGATGCCGGCGTTCAGCGTGTCGCTGGCCATCTATCTGGTCGCGACCTTCGTCGCTTTCGCAGCGTTTCTCTTCATCTTCCAATACCTGCAGCTCGTGCTCGGCCTGTCGCCGCTCCGGGCGGCCCTCTGGGCCGTGCCCTCCTTCGTGGCGTTCATCGTCGGGTCCATGCTGACGCCGCCGATCGTGCGCAGGGTTCGCCCGGGCTACGTGATCGGTGGCGGCATGGCCTTGGCGGCGGCCGGTTACGGCCTGCTGACCCAGGTCGAAGAGGGATCGGGGCTCGGAGTGCTCGTGACTGCGTCGGTCATCTTCTCGCTCGGTGAGGCTCCGGTCTTCACCCTGGCAACCGACTTGGTCGTCGGCACCGCCCCACCCGAGCGGGCGGGGGCGGCAGCGGCGCTCTCGGAGACCAGCTCCGAGCTCGGCGGCGCGGTTGGGATCGCGATCCTCGGCACCATCGGCACCGCCCTCTACCGCGGCCAAGTGGCGGACGGCATCCCGCCGGGCGTGCCGCCCGACACAGCCGAGGCTGCGCGCGACACGCTCGGCGGCGCCGTAGCCGCCGCGGAGCAGCTTCCAGACCCGCTCGCAGGCGAGCTACTCGACGTCGCCCGCGAAGCGTTCACGCTGGGGCTGCAAGTGGCCGCCCTCTCCAGTGCCGTGATCGCGGCCGCCACGGCGGTGATGGGCGCGGTCCTGCTCCGACGAGTAGGAGCGGAATCCGACCGGCAGGAGCATCCCGCATCCAGATGTGAAGAAGCGGTCGATGCGGCGGGGCCGTGAGGCGCTACCCGGGCAGCTTGGACGCGATCACGTCCGCCTGCTGAATGTCCGGAGGCCGGGCGAGCAGCTCGTCCGCTTGGCCCATAAGCGCCTCGGCCACCCGGCCAGAGAGGTGAGCCTGCCTGCCCGCGTCGTCAGGGAAGACGTCGAAGATCGCGAACTGCGAGTTGCCGAGCCTGACCGCGAACCACGCGATCGTCCCCGGCTCCGCCTCGACGAGCGGGGTCGCGCCTTCGAGAAACTTCGCGACGTCCTCCTCCCTGCCGGGCTTGGCTTCGAGCGGCACCCACAGCCCCTTGGTGACCGTCGTCATGACCTCTCCTTTCCGTCGAGCGACTGACGCGTGCGCTCATCCTACGAATCGTTCCGCGGCACATCCCTAGGCGTGAGCTCGATCGGGCAGCGGGGCGGCCGTCTTGTCGCCTCCTCGGCCGGGTGCGGCGGGTCGAGACTTTCGGCGACCAGGGAGGCGACGACGCTGCCGGCGACGAGCACGGCGATAACAGCAAGCGAGCCGAGGTCGCTGATGTGGACGAAGTCGGCGACGAGGATCTTGATCCCAACGAAGGCGAGGATGAGCGCGATCGTCTTGCCCACGTAGCGGAAGCGGCGCACGAGGACGTCGACGAGGGCGAGCAGAGAACCGAGCCCGAGCAGCGCGAACGTGTTCGCGGTCCAGATCACGACCGGGTCGCGGGTGACCGCGAACGCCGCCGGGATCGAGTCGACGGCGAAGGCGATATCGGCAACGATGATCGCGACGACGACGAGCAACAGCGTGCGGCAGAGGCGGCCCTCTTCGCGGACGAAGAGCCGGCGGCCGCGGAAGTCGGCCGTGGTTGGAACGGTGCGTCGGACGAGGCGCACAACGCGAGCGCACCCGCGATGCCGATCACGATCACGCGGCCGCGCAGCTGCGGCGGCACGAGGAAGTACGCAATCAGGAGCGAGAAGAGGAACACGTTGTCGAGCGAGAGCGAGCGCAGGTAGACCGTCGACCACTCGCCGGCAGGGCCGCCCGCCAGCGCGATTCCCGCCGCGACCGCCACTGCAAGCAGGAGCCAGCCGGCGCTCCACAGGATCGCCTCGCCGCGCCGAGGCGCACCGCTCGGCGCAAACAGGCGCAACTCAACGCCGAGACCGGCGACAACTGCCGCAGCCGCGGCGGGAGCCAAGGCGAGCTCCACCCGGAGCTCAGTCCGTGATCACGGCCAGCGACGCCTGCGCGCCGGCCGCGCGGACAGCGGCTGACAGGGTCGCGATGTCGTAGGCGCCGTAGTGGCGTCGTCCGTTGATGAAGAAGGTGGGAGTGCCCGAGACGCCGCTGAGGTCGGCGCTGTCT
>JBKPFE010000013.1:0-1021 GCA_046728705.1 Actinomycetota bacterium | reverse complement strand
TGATGCGACAGCAGCTCGAAGAGAACGCGCTCCGCGGCCGAGCGAGCCCCGCCTACCTCGTACCGCCAGACTGCCGCGACGGCGGCCGCCTCGACCTGAAGCCGGACATCGCGCCGTTCCCGTAGCCGCTCGGACTAGGCCCAACCTGCTCCTCGAGCTGCGGCAAACGGGTGCGAGCGGGAGCGCGAACCTCCTCTTGATCAGGCGCGGAGAGGTCGATCCGGTTCGTGCCGCAGCGACCTCGCCGCGCCGCGGCAATTCTTCGGCTACTCCTCGACGTCGTCCGCGATCGTGAACGCGACCTGATTGTGCTCGACGGTGGCGTCGAGAACCTTGTCGTCGAGGAGGGCGGCCGCCTCTGGTTCGAGGAAGACACGGGCACCCTGCTCTTCGATCACCTCGTCGTCCTCAGCCGGCAGCGGAACGACGCTGACCTGCAATTTCGCCTGCGTCCCTGCCCGCTCGGCGACCATCCGCAGACCCGCCATCTCAGGAATCTGGTCCGAGGACGAGACGATGTCCTTCACGGCCTGAACCGCGCTATCGGTGAGTGCGAGCAGCGCGCTCACCTCCTTCCTGTTTGGTTCCGGTCGGACCCGCCGACGCTAGCAGTGGATTCACGGTCTGCCGCTGGCAGGGCGTCCGCGTGAGCCCACCACCGGACTGCGCCGGACCTGCCACTCCTTCGCTGCGCCAGAGTGGTCTCCGCGGGTGCACGGTCAGGCGTGCGCTCCACTTTTGGCCCAGTCTCACTCGCTTACGAACCTGGGTTGAGAGTGGGATTAGGCGCGGACAGGCCGAACGGCGGCGGGTGTGTGAGGGCCTCGGCGGCGTGCGGTGCGAACAGTCGATTCTCCCTGCAAGCTGGCGGATTCAGCCGGTGCGCCCGAGTTTGTGCACCCCACGCGGTCGAGAACGCCGCACGCGCCCGCCAGAGTCCCGAGGTCTACGTCATCGATCCCGAGCGCCTGGCGCCGGCCAACGACCCGGACGAACTCGTTCGCCAACGAGGCGTCGCGGC
>JBKPFE010000163.1:0-1933 GCA_046728705.1 Actinomycetota bacterium | reverse complement strand
CGAGGCCTGCGTGGCGCCCGCCCTCGTGCCCGAGATGGTCGAGCGCTGCCGAGCCGTTGGTCTGCCGGCGATTCCCGGCGCCCTCACCCCATCCGAGCTCGAGGCCGCCCGGGCGCTCGGCGTCGAGCTCGTCAAGCTCTTCCCCGGCAGTCTCTTGGGGCCAGGCTACGTCCGCGAGGTGCTCGCGCCACTCGCCGGCGTGCAGCTGCTCGTGACCGGCGGCGTGGATCTCTCCAACGCACGTGAGTTCATCGACGCCGGCGCCGTGGCCGTGGGTGTCGGCTCCGCGCTGACGGGCGCCGCCGACGTCGAGTCGCACGCGCGCAGGCTCGCGGCCGCAGTTCGGGCCTAGGCGCTCGCTTCGACCAGCTGCTCCTGGATCCAGGAGACGTAGGCGTAGAGGGCGAGCTCGGGGGCGCGAGGGTCTTGCGGGCTCAGCGCGTCCCAGTCCAGATCCTCGGTGACGTCGAGGCGGGTACCGAGGACGAGGCGCACGTCGTTGAGCGCCCGCAGCCATAGGTCGGCGTCCTGTGCGGATAGGACCTCGCGGTCAACCGTCGCTTCGAGGTGCTGGAGCGCCCGTTCTCGCCCGGCGGCGAGCTGCCCGCCCGTGAGCTCCCGGTACTCCTGCTCGAGCTCGGGGTCGTCGTAAGCCGGTGGGAAGAGCCGCCGCAGCGCGGGGTCCTCGCCGTCGGCGAGGAGCGCTCGAGTGCTCGCGGCGATCCCTCGCAGGAGCGTCTGCTCGTCCTCGGGGAGGCGAAGGCGGATCTCGCCTTTCGCGGTTTGCTCGATGCGGCTTGGCATCTAGTCCTGCTGCATGGTCGCCCAGAGCCCGTAGGCATGGAGGCGGGAGACGTCCAGCTCCGCCTTCTCGCGGTTGCCGCTCGAAACGACGGCTTTCCCGTCGAAGTGCACCTGGAGCATCAGCCTCGACGCATGCTCGTGGCTGTAGCCGAAGAGCTTCTGGAAGACGAGGGTCACGTACGACATGAGGTTGATCGGGTCGTTCCAGACGATCACGACCCAGGGGAGCTCGTGCTCGCCGCGATCCCGGCTCCGCGGCTCCTCGACCTCGATTTCGCCTGGGGCGAGGGTGGTGCTCACCCCCTGATTGTTGCGCTCAGCGAGTGGAGACGGGCTCGCCCTCGGTCACGACGTCGCTGAACTCGCCGGTCGCCTCGTCCTTGACGATCAGCTTCAGGCGGCCGTCCGGCATCTGCTCCTGCTTGATCAGCGTCTTGCCGTCCCACTCACGTCGCGCGGGCGCGATCCTCCTTGCGCCGCCGCCGCGCCAGTCATCGAGCTGCACAGCCTCCCAGCGCCGCGACTCGGCCGAGCGATAGCAGGCGTCCATCACGGCGTTCACGACATAGCCGTCGTAGAAGGTCTCCATCGGCTCACGGCCCTCGTCCATCGCGCCGAACATGTCGGCGAACATGTCCACGTAGCCGAGCTCGACCACCTCGTCGCCGACGGGGAACATCCAGCCGCTCGTCGTCTCCGCCTTCTCCGCGACGTAGCCGGCTCGCTCGCCCGACGAGAACAGCTCGAACCCGGTGCGCAGGAAGTGGTTCGTCCAGATCGTTCCCTCCGTTCCCGCGACCTCGTCACGGAGGTCCATGCCGCCGCGGAAGGTCCAGGAGACCTCGAACTGCCCGATTGCCCCGCTCTCGAACCGGATCAGCGCGATGGCGTTGTCCTCGGCCTCGATCGGATGCACGAGCGTGTCGAGCCAGCACATCACGTCGACGGGGCGGTTGTCCTTCCCGACGTAGTTACGGATGATCTCGGTGCAGTGGCAGCCGAGGTCGACGATCGCGCCGCCGCCGGCCTGCTTCGCGTCCCAGAACCAGGCGCTGTGGGGGCCGGGATGCGTTTCTCGCGAGCGCGCCCAGGTGACGTCACCGATCTGGCCGGCCTGCACCGCCTTCAA
>JBKPFE010000245.1:0-4859 GCA_046728705.1 Actinomycetota bacterium | reverse complement strand
TGACGCGCCGCCTCCAGCCCTTCGTCCTTGTCCCCGACCACCACAAGCAGCGGCAGCTTCAGCCGCCGCAGGGCAGCTTGATCAGCTTGCGTCCGCTCGCTGCGCTGGAGCGCCGCCAATGCCAGCAGGTCATTCCCGCGGCGTTCAGCAGACTGCCGGAACCGCAAGGTCGTCGGCTCGCTGATCGTCGCCGGATCGGCCGCTTCCAATGCCGCGACGAGCGCCGCGCGACGCTGCGGATCGGCCGCGGGCCTCGGCAGACCAGCGCCGCCGACGACAGCCGAGGTGAACCGCTCAGCATGGCGCGACAACAGGTTGAGCGTGACCAAGGCGCCCATGGAGTAGCCCATGATGTCGGCACGCTCGATGCCCACCGCGTCCATCACCGCCAGCACGTCGTCGGGAATCTGGTTGCCGGCGTAGGCCTTGGGCGAAAGCGGTTTGGCGCTGTTGCCGTGGCCGCGGCAATCAACGCCAATGACCTGGCGGCCTTCGCCGACGAGAAAGTCGACCCAGCCACTGAGCCGCCACTGGCCGTCGAAGCTGGACGAAAAACCGTGCACGAGGACGATGGGCTGACCCTGGCCGATCACCTCGTAGCGGATCGGCACGCCACCCGACTGAGCGGTAGGCATGGCGCCCATTTTGTCCGTCCGAGGGGAAACATGCAGATGCTCGAGGAGCTACTCACTCGTATCAACGAACTCGGCGGCCAGGATGCCTATCCGCTCGTCCCGCTCGAATTGTTTTTTCGCAGGCAACGATGATCACGGATCATTCGCGCCGAATCTCGATCACCACCCTGGTATCGAGAAGATCCACACAGTCGTTCGCTCGTTAGAGGAACGGCCGGACGTGAGCGCCGTAATCGTTCAGATCGAGCAAGCGCTCGCAGTTGGCGTCTTCCCGGCTGCGGAGGCCTCAAACTGGCGCGCGGCGCGTTAACCTCTCGCTTGCTTCAGCGTCATAGGTTCTTAACCAGTGCGCATGGCCACCACGGGGAGGCCCAGCCGAAAGGAGTATGGAGTTGAAGGGAAAAAGAGGTCTGGCGGCGTTGGTCGCAGCCTCGAGCATGATCGTGCTCGGGGCCGCGGGCGCCGCCACAAACACGACGTTTATCTACGCCGGAGCGGCGGATCCGACCTATCTGGATCCTGCTCTGGTCTCGGATGGTGAGTCCTTCCGGATCGCCAGACAGATCTTCGACACGCTCGTCCAGCTCGCACCGGGGACGACGAAGCTCCAGCCGGCTCTCGCGAAGAGCTGGCGCCCGAGCCGCGACGGCAAGACCTGGACGTTCAATCTTCGAGCCGGGGTCAAGTTCCACGACGGCACGCCGTTCAACTCCGCCGCCGTCTGCGCGAACTTCAACCGTTGGTACAACTGGACCGGCCCGTTCCAGGACGCGTCGGCGAGCTACTACTACCGTCAGCTCTTCGGCGGGTTCAAGAAGAACGAGACCACCGGGCTTGGCCCGCCGCTCTACAAGAGTTGCCGTGGTGCAGGCCGGTATGTGGTGAAGATCACGTTGAACCGGAGGTCGGGCCCGTTCGTTCCGTCACTGGTGCTGCCGGCATTCGCAATGCAGAGCCCAACCGCGATGCGGCGGTACGAGGCGAACAAGGGCGAGCTCGTCTCCGGCACGTTCCGACCGACGGGCAGCTATGCGTTCAGCCATCCCACGGGCACGGGTCCGTGGAAGTTCGGCTCTTGGACGATCGGGCAGCGCGTCGTGCTCGACCGAAACAACGCGTATTGGGGTAAGCGGAGCCCAATCTCTCGCATCATCGTTCGGCCGATCAGCAACAACACTGCGCGGCTCCAGGCGCTGCAGACCGGCGAGATCAACGGGTACGACCTCGTCGCTCCGCAAGACATGCCGACGATCAGGAGCAACAACCGCCTGAGGCTGATCAACCGGCCGCCGTTCAACGTCGCCTACGTGACGATCAACCGGTCGAAGCCGCCGATGAACAACCTGCTCGTGCGGCAGGCAGTAGCCCACGGGCTTGACCGAGCCGGCGTGGTGCGATCGTTCTACGCAGGACGGGCGGTCGTCGCACATGAGTTCATGCCGCCGGCAGTCCCGGGGTATGAGCCGAACGTCAAGAAGTACCCGTTCAACCCGGAGCGGTCGAAGCAGCTGCTCCGGCAGGCGGGGCTATCCCTGCCCGTCAAGATCGACTTCTACTGGCCGACCAACGTGTCACGGCCGTACATGCCGAGCCCGAACCTGAACTTCCAGGCCTTCAAGGCCAGCCTGGAGAGGTCCGGCTTCGAAGTGAACGGCGTGAGCGAGCCGTGGCGGCCCGATTACGTCAAGCATGTGAACGAAGGGAGCGGCGGCCACCTGAACCTGATCGGGTGGACGGGTGACTACGCCGACGCCGACAACTTCGTCGGGACGTTCTTCCAGAGCGCGAACCCGCAGTTCGGGCTCACGAGGAGGGGCGCGCACGGCGTGATCGCGAAGCTCCTCGACCGTGCCGAGGCCGAGGTCAACACGGCGAAGCGCGTAAAGCTGTACAAGCAGATCAACAAGCTCATCGCGAACTTCGTCCCGGCCGTTCCGTACGCCCACTCGACACCCGGTGTTGGCGTCCAGCGGCAGGTTCGAGGCTACAAGGCGAGCCCTGTAGGGACCGAGTCGTTCTACGGGGTCTCGATCGGAGGTCAGTAAGGCTCAGAGCTGAGCCGGCGGACGACTAATGCTGCGTTTCGTCGTCCGCCGGCTCTTGCTCCTTTTCCCGATTCTGATCGGGCTCTCGATCCTCGTCTTCGTCTGGGTCAGGGCCCTGCCGGGAAGCCCGGCTGACTCCCTCCTCGGCGAGCGCACGACGCCGGAGCTCGTCCGGGAATACGAGGAGCGGTTCGGTCTCGACGACCCCATCTACGTCCAGTACTGGAAGTACGTCAAGACGACGGCCAGCCTCGACTTCGGCGTCAGCTCGGCGTCGCATCGGTACGTCACCGACGAGCTGAAGGAGCGCTTCCCGGCGACGGTGGAGCTCGCCATCGCTGCGATGCTCTTCTCGACTCTGTTCGGCGTGCCGCTCGGCTTCCTCGCGGCGAAGCGTCACGGTGGGTTCTTCGACCACTCGAGCCTGGTCCTCTCGCTAATCGGCGTCTCGATCCCGGTCTTTTTCCTGGCGATCCTCCTCAAGTACGTCTTCTCGGTCCGGCTCGGCTGGTTACCCAGCGTGGGGAGGATCGACGTCACGAGCGAAGTCGAGCATCCGACGAACTTCTACGTCCTCGACGCGATCATCACCCGCGACTGGCCGACGCTGAAGGACGTGCTCCGTCACCTGGTCCTGCCGGCGATCGCACTCGGGTCGATTCCGCTGGCGATCATCACGCGAATCACCCGCGCGAGCGTGCTCGACGTTCAGAACGAGGACTACGTGCGGACGGCGCGCGCAAAAGGGCTGCCCCCGCACACCGTCGATGAGAGGCACGTCTTGCGCAACGCGCTGCTGCCGATCTCGACGATCATCGGCCTCCAGACCGGCCTGCTTCTCTCGGGCGCGATCCTGACCGAGACCGTCTTCGCCTGGCCGGGGGTCGGATCGTGGCTGCGAGACGCGATCTTCAATAGGGACTACGCGGTGCTCCAGGGCGGGATCCTGTTCCTGGCCTTCGTCTTCGTGTTCGTCAACCTGATCGTGGACATCTCGTACGCGATCATCAACCCGCGCATCCGCTACTCGTGAGACGTCGCTTGCGATGTCGATTTCAGGCCGTACGGGCTTTGCCCGTGCGGCCGTCTGCAATGACCGGTCGAAACGCTCTTTGCCAGGAGGCTCGCGTATGAGTGTCGCCGAGCTCGAAGCCGCCGAAATCCAGCTCGAGGCGCCGAGCGGGCTCTGGCGCGACGCCTTCCATCGCCTGATCCGAAACCCCGGCGCGATCGTCGGCTTCGTTTTCGTGTCCCTCTTCGTGATCTGCGCGGTCTTCGCGCCCTTGATCGCAACGCACGATCCGGTCGAGCAGGACTTGCTTCAGGTCGCGAACGGGTGCTGTCCCGGCCCGTCGTCCGAGCACTGGTTCGGCGTCGACCCGCTCGGGCGGGATCTCTTCTCCCGGATCATCTACGGCGCCCGCGTCTCCTTGCTGATCGGCGTGGTCTCCGTCGGCATCGGGTTTTCGATTGGTGCCGTCCTCGGCGCGATCGCCGGCTACGTGGGTGGGGTTGTCGACTCGGCGATCATGCGCGTGATGGACGTCATGCTGGCGATCCCGGGCCTGCTCCTGGCGATCGGGATCGTGGCGGCGCTCGGCCCGGGCCTCAAGGAGGTGATGATCGCGGTCGGGCTCGCGAACGTCCCGATCTTCGCCCGCCTGCTCCGAGGCTCGGTTCTCGCTCAGCGGGAGGCCGACTTCGTGACCGCTGCGAAGGCGGTCGGCATCAGGCGGCCGACGATCCTCTTCTCGCACATCATTCCCAACTCGATCTCGCCGGTGATCGTCCAGGGGACGCTCGCGATGGCGACGGCGATCATCGACGTCGCCGGGCTCGGGTTCCTCGGCATCGGCCTTCAGGATCCCGACGAGACGCCGGAGTGGGGGAGCATGCTCACCGAGGTGAACGAGTACCTCCAGACCGCGCCCTTCCTGGCGCTGATTCCCGGCACCGCGATCGTCATCTCCGTCCTCGGCTTCAACCTGATCGGCGACGGGCTGCGCGAGGCGCTCGACCCGAAGCTGCGCGGCCGCTAGATGAACAGGGAGCCGCTCCTCTCCGTCGAGGACCTCTATGTCCAGTTCTGGACTCGCCGCGGCACGATCCACGCGGTCAACGGCGTCTCGTTCGACATCGCCCCAGGAGAGACGCTCGGGATCGTCGGTGAGTCGGGCTG
>JBKPFE010000083.1:0-15141 GCA_046728705.1 Actinomycetota bacterium | reverse complement strand
GCACGGACCCGGCCTGGTCGCCCGACGGAACGCGGCTTGCCTTCGCGAGCAGCGGCGGCCTGTCCGTCGTGAACGTCGACGGCAGCGGCCTTCGTCAACTCGTGTCGAGCGGCCCGTCCGTGCGTAATCCGGACTGGTCACCTGACGGCAGCCGGATCGCGTTCGGCGGACAGGCAGGGTTCCCGACTAAGGGCGGCATCTGGGTCGTGAACGCCGACGGGACGGGCCTGCGTCAGATCACACCCTCGGGTCTCGGTGCTATCTCCGCCCAGTGGTCGCCGAACGGCGCCCTGATTGCCTTCACCAGCTGCTGCGCTCTCCCGCAGGCGTGGGTCGTCCAGCCGAACGGAACCGGGCTTAGACAGGTCACGCCCCCAGTCGACCGTGCCATCTTCTGGACCCCTGTTTGGTCACCCGACAGCACCAAGCTCCTCCTCAACCGACAAGACCGCAACAACCAGACCTCCTTGTGGACCGCGAACACGAACGGGTCGCAACTGTCGAAGCTGACGGACACATTGAGCCTTGCTCTAATCGCATGGGGAAGCGCACCCGCTGAGTAGCGCACCACGTGGGTTCTTCCTGCTAGCGGGCGGCTCGGCCCGAGCCGCGCCCACTCTGACATCAACCCTCTAGTCAGGGGCTGCCTGTCATGACCGAGCCTCCGCACGGCGTTGGCTGAGCCGATTGCCAAGACCGAGCAGCGGGGACAGGGTCCGAGTACCAGGTCGTGCCTAAGCCAACCGCGAATCGCGGCAGTCGTCGCGTCGAGGTGATCGAAATCGACACTCATGAGATCTATCCCACCAAGTCGGTCGGGAGCCGCTCCCCTCGACGTCCCTGGCGTGTCGCACACACATGACCTTCTGTAGACGCCGTTGGCGTGCCGCAGCGGGAGGCTTTACGAAGCCTGTCGGCGTCCACTCGTGAGCAGCTGTCAGCGACCAATTCCCCAATTCCCTAATTTTGCGGGACTTTCGTGCCCACGGCGTCCAACGCCGACCCCACCAGATACGGAGTCGAGACGACGTGGCATGTCCTTGCGACTGCAGCCACGCGGCGCACACCGTTTACCGTCCAGACGACGGCACCGCCTGATTTGCAGCGGTTTTTAGAGCGGATGATGGGACTCGAACCCACGACCTTCTGCATGGCAAATGCGAGCGACCGTTCGCGCCCGTTCCCGCCCGTTCGCTCAAACGACCTGTTTGCAGGGTTTTCCGTGCAAGCGAGCGAACGGGAGCGAACCCGAGCGAACGCCGAATCTTGCCATTCTTGCCACGGAGTCAGGAGTCGAACCCGGGCTCGGCGACCCGCCTCGTGACCACTCGTGCGCCTTCTCGGACAACGCCCGGCAGACGTGCGCCGCAACGCGCGAGTCGCCGTGCTCCCGCGCGAGCAGGAAAGCCTCCGGAGTGTTGTCTGAATCAGGGCCACACGGACACAACGCCTGGGAGCGCGTTCGACAGCCGGGCGACGGCGCCCTGACTCAGCCCTGCCGGGAATCTGTGATCAGGCCAAGCGCACGTCTCAGGCCGACTGACGAACGAGGCAGACCGAGAGGAGCGTGTCCTCCTCGATGGAGTGCCAGTCGTGCAGCGTGCCGGGCAAAAAGACGTAGAGCTCCGGGCCTTCGTAGTCGAGTTCCCGCCCATCCGGCAGGCCGAGCTTCCCGCGTCCGCGCACGATTTGGCAGAACGCGACGTCCGGGCTCGAGTGCATCGCGAAGCTCCCACCCTTGGCGATCTCGACCAGCTGAACGAGCGCGCCCGTCGGCTCGAGCAGGTCCTGGACCCGTACGCGCTCGAGCGGTTTCCGTCGTACTCCTCGAACGGCCGCCAGCCCGGCTCTTCGCGCACATCCGTCACCACTCCGCCTGAGCGCAGCTCGAACACCGTCGTTCTCATCGACTCCTCCTGGTAGGTTGGCCGGCCCGTGAACGTCCTCGATGCGATTCGCAGCGACCGCGCCGTCGCCGTGATCCGGGGCGAGCTCGTCGCGGATCCCGCAGGACTCGCAGCGACGCTGGTGGACGCCGGAATCCGCGCGATCGAGTTCACGTTCACGATTCCCGCCGTGCTCGCGGCCATCGAGGCAGCAACGGCCACCGACGCCCTCGTCGGCGCCGGAACGGTGCGGGACGAGCAGCAGGCGCGCGATGCCCTGTCGGCCGGAGCCCACTTCCTCGTCTCCCCGGCGTGCGTCCACGAGGTCGCGCGCGTGGCGCAGGAGGCTGACGTGCCGGTGTTTCTCGGGGCCCTGACGCCGACCGAGGTCGATGCGGCGTTGAAGGCGGGGACGACCGCCGTGAAGCTCTTCCCCGCCGGTATCGGCGGCCCCGGCTACCTCCGCGACCTCCACGGACCGTTCCCGGACGCTGACTTCATCCCCTCCGGCGGCGTGACCGCGGAGAATGCCGGTGCGTTCCTCGAGGCGGGAGCGGTCGCGGTGTACGCAGGGTCGAGCCTGGCGCCGCCCGAGCTCGTCGCCGCCGGCGACCACGAGGAGATCGGCCGCCGGGCTCAGGCCTTCGCCGCCGCGCTGAGCTGATCGACGATGAATCTTCGCGCGTGCGCGGCGAGGTCTCGCCCCTGCTGCCACGGGTCACGCCAGACCGCGAGCGCCGTGGCGAAGCGTTGGGAGATCACGGCGGTCGAAAAGCTCTCGAACGTCACCGGCCCGGTGTAGCCGATCCCGGCGAGAGCGCCGAAGAGCTCACCGAAGGCAACGGTTCCCGTGCCGGGGTAACCGCGATGGCTCTCACCGATGTGTACATATCCGACCGGCTCTGCGCACATGCGGACCGGATCGGCAAGGTTGGCCTCCTCGATGTTCATGTGGTAGCCGTCGAGATGAACTACGAGATTGGGCGCGCCCACCTCCTCGACGAGCTCGAGTGCCTGCTCGGCGGTGTTGACGAGGTTGCTCTCGTAGCGGTTGACCGCCTCGACGCCGATCGTCACGCCTGCCCGCTCGGCCCGTGCTGCGAGCCGGCGGAGTGACCCGATGCAGTTCCGTCGCCCACGCTCGCTCGGGGGAGCCAGGTACTTGCCCATTGCGCTGTGGACGACGCCGCCGAGGAAGTTCGCCCCGATGGCACTGGTCACGTCGATCGCTCGCTCGAGGAGCTCCTCGCCCCGCGCGGACACTGCCGGGTCTGCACTCGAAACGTCGGTGTCGAAATCGAGCCCGAGCGAGCATGATGCGTCGAGTCCTGCCTCCTCGAGCACGCGGCGGGTCATCGCGGCGTCCACCTCGGTCGGGCGAGGAGCGGGATCTCGATGAGGTCGAAGCCGGTCTCCTTCGTGAGGGGAAACGGCTCGGCGGCACTCGCCCTCGCTCCAGCCCTGGGTCCAGACCAGAGCGTGAATTCCCAGCGGGTTCACAGCTCGGCGAGGAGTTGGTCGACGGCCTGGGCTGCTGTGCGCCGGATGGCTTCGCGCGTGGAGGCGCCGGCGTGGGGGCTGAGCACGACGTTGTCGAGCTCGCGGAGCGGCGACTCGCCGAGCGGCTCCAGCTCGAAGCCGTCGAGCGCTGCACCGGCAAGGCGGTGCGAACGAAGCGCAGCGGCGAGCGCAGCCTCGTCGACGAGACCACCGCGGGCCGTGTTGATCAGGAAAGCGGTCGGCTTCATCGCCGCGAGCTCCCTCTCGCCGACGAGGCGTCGCGTCTCGTCGGTCAAGGGAAGGTGCAGTGAGACTGCGTCGCTCGTCGAGTAGAGCTGGTCGAGCGGAACGAGGGGCACGTCCGCGTCCGCCAGGAGTGGATCGTGTGCGACGACGTGCATGTCGAGCCCCCGGGCGATCCGCGCGACTTCCCGGCCGATCGCGCCGTAACCGACGATCCCCAGTTGCTTTCCGGCCAATTCCACTCCCGTGACCCGGCGCCACGACCCGGCGCGGACGCCGCGGTCGTGCAGCGCGACGTTGCGCGCGAGTGAGAGGAGTAACGCGATCGCGAGCTCGGCGACCGAGCGGGCGTTGGCGCCTGGGGTCGAACTGACCTGCACGCCCAGAGCGCGCGCTGCCCCGCTGTCGATGTTGTCGATCCCGCTTCCGTACTTGACAACGACGCGAAGTGGGCCTGCCTGGAGAACACGAGTCGTCACCGGGTCGACGCCGACGATCAGGCCGGCGCAGCCCCGTACGAGCTCAACCATCTGCTCTTCGTCGAGCGGGTGGTCGAGATCCGGGAAGCGGACTTCGTATTCGGCCTGGAGGCGGTCGAGGTGCTCACCGGGCGTCTGGCGCAGAGAGCGCGGCGTGACTGCGACGATCGTCACTCGGGCCTGCCTCCAAGCTGCTCGAAGACCGGGCGGAGCTGTTTGCCGAGTCGCCCATAAGCCTCTGCGAGTCGAGCGTAGGTGCGTTGTCGCTCGGGATCGGGACGCACCGGCTCGGCGGTCTCCTGCCACTGCCTCGCCGTCGCAGCCAGATCGCCGACCTGGCCGGTCGCGGCGGCGGCGATCAGGGCGTCGCCGAGGACGCCGCACTCCTGCCGCACCATCGGCACCCAGTCGATCCCCAGGATGTCCGCCTTGATTCGATTCCACAATGCCGAGCGGGCGCCGCCCCCAAGCGCCCGGGCCTCCCCGAGCTGGACGGGTGCAAGCTGAGCCCACCGCGCATACTCGAATGCGATCCCTTCGAGGATCGCCCGGAAGAGGTGTCCACGGGAATGGGCCGAGGTCAGGCCGACCCAGGCGCCACGGGCATGGGGATTTGGCGGCAGCACGCCGCCCTGCACGTGCGGATACCACACGAGCCCGCCGGCACCTGGCTCGGTCTCCTCGGCCCAGTCGTCGAGCACCGCGTACGCGTCGGGCTCGGCGGCGAGCTCGGGAGCGAGCTCGTCGCGGAACCACCGAAGCGCCAGGCCGCCGCCGTTGATGAAGGCGAGGGCGATGAAAACCCCGTCGACGACCGAATGCGAGGCCAGCAGCGTCTTCAGCCTGAGGTCGGGCGAGAAGCTGCCGGCGCACATCGCGAAGACGCTCGCCGTCCCAGCCGAGTCGAAGGCCTGGCCGGGATCGACGACTGCGGCCCCGAGCGACGCCGCTGCCTGGTCACCGGCGCCCGCAGCCACCGGGGTGCCTTCGGGCAGGCCCGTGCGCTCCGCCGCCTGAGCGGTCACCTCGCCAACGACGTCCGTCGGCCCGACGATGCGTGGCAGCTTGGAGTCGTCGAGGCCGAAGGCGTCGAGGAGCTCCGGCGACCACGTGGAGGCTGCCGTGTCCGACAGATTCGAGAAGTGGATGTAGGTGCGGTCGATGAACGCGTCGCCGGCGCCGAGGCCGCTGAGCCGCGCCGCCACATAGGCGCCCGGGACGACGAAGCGCGCGATCCGCTGGTAGTCCTCGCGCCGCTGATCTCGCCACCAGAGGATCTTGGGGCCGTGGGAATACGTGGGCGGGCAGCCGGACAAGCCTGTGACCAGATCGCTGGCCTCCTGCATCCGAACGATCTGCGGTTCGCAGCGCGTGTCGAGCCAGGAGTCGAAGTGCGTCGCCGGCTCGAACCGATCGTCGATCGAGCCGATCCCGGACATCTGTCCCGAAAATGCGATCCCACGCACGTCAGTGGCGCGTCCGGAGCGCTCGAGCGCCGCGCGGATCGCCCGGTACGCCGAGGCTTCGATCTCGCCCAGATCCTGCTCGACGTGACCCGAAGCAGGCGAGCGTAGCGGCACTTCCTCGAAGTGATCGCCGAGGATCCGTCCTTCGTCGTCCACGACGGCGGCCTTCGTCCCCATCGTGCCGAGGTCGCAACCGACGAAGACCACGGCGCTAGCGCCGCCGGTAACGAGGGTTTTCGATGACCTCCGAGCCTGCGTCGCCCTTTACAACAAGAACCGGGAAGCCCTCCTCCTCGATTGTTCCGTAATCGTGCCCCGCATCCCCGACGTACGCGGCGAAGAAGACGAGCGGCTCGTCGCCCACGTTGATGCTGCGATGTGCCCACCCTCCGGGGACGTAGTTGACCGTCCCTCGCCGCATCGGCTCGAGCACGTGCTGCCCCTGCTCCGTCGCCATCAGCAGCCGTCCTTCGCCCGCCAGCCCAACGTAGATCTCCGCGCGGTCGCGGACCTCGTGGAAATGTCCCTTCGTCATGAAGTACTCGCGTCCGATCGTGCCCGGCTCGATCACCGTCGTCGAGCTGAGAACGTTGCCCGTGGTCGCCGGGACCGGAATGCCGTAGACGCGGTAGATCAGTGGGTCGCCGTCCACGCCGCCCTCTTCGAGGTACATGCCGCGCATGTCGGAAAGTCGGCGCTCGGTGACCTCCAGCTCGGGGTCGAGGCGGCCCGATGCAAGGTCGAGCGTGGTTGTGAACGGCTCGACGTGCGTCATTCGCTTTCCCCTCCTACGTCGACGAGGACCTTGAAGCCGGGTGTGCTCCGCTTGTCGAGCAAGATCCTCGGCACCTCGGCGAGGCCGACTGTCGTCCTCGGCAGGCGGTCGAGGCGGATCCGGCCGGCTGCGACGAGCTCGACCGCACGACGGTAATCGGATCGGGTCGAGCCCGTGCTCCCCAGGAGCCTGAGATGCCGGTAGTGCACGAGGTTGGCATCGACGGCTGCGCCGTCCGGCGTCCCGGCGAAAGCGTGAACCGCTCCGCCGATCGCAACCTCGCCCAGTGCCCACGTGAGCGGATCGGAGCCGGGAGCCGTCACGATCGCCACCCGGGGGGGCTCGCCAAGAGCAGTTGCGACGCTGTCGTTTTCGGCGAGAATCGCATCGGCGCCGAGTTCCCCCGCCAGCTCTCGCCGCTCCCGCGAGCGCTGGGAGACGGCGACCCGGGCGCCCGCCTGCTGGAGCGCCCACATCGAGAGGATCCCCATCGGGCCGGCCCCGACTACGAGAGCAGGATCGTCGCTCTGCACGTCCAGCAGTCTCACCGCATGGAGGCAGCAGGCGAGCGGCTCGAGGACAGGGGAGACCTCGAGCGGCACGCCGTCGAGCGGAAGCGTCTGCCGTTCGGGGACGGCAACCCATTCCGCGAGCCCGCCGTCGCGGTCGATCCCGATCGAGACGCGATCGGGGCAGCGGTTCTCGAAGCCCGCGCGGCAGGAGCGGCAGGTTCCGCACCCTACGTCGGGATGCACACCGACGATCCGCCCGTCATCCAGTCGCCCCGCGAGCTCGTGGCCGGGGATTACGGGCACCCGAGCGCCGCCCGCAGCGAGCTTCCGATCCGTCGCGCAAATCGCGGCTGCCTCGACCCGGACAAGGGCCTCGCCGGCAACCGGCAGCGGCCGGTCGGTCTCGACGAGCTCGGCGCCCGCAGCGGTCCCCACGCGGACCGCTCTCATGTGGCCGCGGCGCGTGCGAGGGTCACCGGGGCGCCCTCGGCAAGCGACCGGTTTACGGCGAAGACGGCCTCGAGCGCATGGACGCCGTCGTCGATCGTCGTTCGTGGCTCAGCCTCGTCTCGTGCGACGGCAACGAGGTGGGCATCCTCGGCGCGGTAGGCGGCGGCGAAGAGGTCGCGCCAGCCGGAAACCGGCTCGGCGACCGCCTCTCCGCGGCGAATCAAGAGCGCGGATCCGCGCCGAGGATCGCCCGCAAAAGCGACCCCCTCGCTGCCGTAGATCTCGACTCGGGCGTCGTAGCCGTAGTCGGCGGGACAGGCCCCGTCGAGCACCCCGAGGACACCTCCGGAGAGCTCGAAGGTCGCCAGGACTAGGTCGACGAATCCCGGGTAGCGCTCTGCGAGGTCTGATCGCTTGTTCGCGCGGCCGAGCGCGTAGACGGTCTCGAACTCCTCGCCGGAGAACCAACGGATTGTGTCGATGTCGTGGGAGTTGACCTCGGCGATAAGCCCGCCGGACCTGCCCGGGTCTAGCGCCCACTCGGCTGGCAGGCCGGGGCCCCGTCCGGTCGACCGCACGAGAAGCGGCTCTCCGATCTCGCCCGCCGCGACCCGCTCGGCGACCGAGCTCCAGGTCGGGTCGAAGCGGCGCATGAATCCCATCAGGAACGACGCGTCCGATTCGTCGACAGCCCGTGCGATCGCCGCTGCCCCGTCGAGGGTCGACGTGAGCGGCTTTTCGCAGAGGACGTGCTTTCCGGCCGCCAGCGCCGCGACGGAAAGCTCGGCGTGAGCGAAGGTCGGCGACGCGATGACGACTGCATCGACGTCGTCCGCGGCGATCGCCTCGTTCGGGTCGGCGTAGGTTCGCATGCAGCCCGTTTCGGCAGCGGCGGCCGCCAGAGTTTCCTCGCTCGGGTCGGCGAGCGCCACGAGCCGTCCCCCGGCGACGCCGCCCGCGAAGTTCCGGGCGTGCACCATCCCGGCGCGGCCCGTCCCGACGACTGCGACGCCGAGACCCTCGCTCATGACTCTCGCCCCGCGGCGGCCCGTCGCCGCCACTGATCCAGCGCGACGACGGCGACGATGATCGACCCGTTCACGACTCGCTGCCAGAAGTCCGCGACGCCCATGATGTTGAGACCGTTGTTCAGGACGCCGATGATCAGGACGCCGATGATCGTCCCCCCGATCGTCCCCTCACCGCCGAACAGGTTCGTGCCGCCGACGACGACAGCGGCAATCGACTGCAGCTCCATCCCCTCGCCCATCAGAGCGTTTGCGCTTCCCTGACGCCCGGTGAGCATGCAGCCGGCGATCGCGGCCATCAGGCCGGAGAACACGTAGATCGACCACTTGACGCGCTCGACGCGGATCCCTGAAACGCGCGCGGCCTCGCGATTCCCGCCGATCGCGTAGGCCGACCGGCCGAGCGTCGTCCGCGACAGGATGAACCAGCCGATCAGGGCACACACCCCCGCGACGACGGCGATGAGCGGGATCCCGAACACCGAATCCGCCCCGAGCGTCGTGACGGTCTCCGGGACGGTCCGGCCCTCCTGCGCCTTCGTGTAGTCGGGCACGGGTAAGCCGTCGGTCACGAGCAGCGCGACTCCCCGGACTGCAGTGAAGGCTCCGAGCGTGGCGATGAAGTCAGGGACGCGCCACTTGGTGATCACGAATCCGTTGATCGCACCCACGGCGAATCCCGCGGCGAGCCCCATGAGCAGCGCGAGCGGCTCCGGCCAGCCCTCGTGGGCGTAGAGGACTCCCATCACCGATCCGGAGAGAGCCGCCGTCGAGGCCACCGAGAGATCGATCCCCGCCGACACGATCACCAGCGTCTGACCGACGGCCAGGATCGCCGGCACCGAGTACTGGCGAAGGATGTTTCGGAGGTTGTCGACCGTGAGGAAGTTGTCGGCGGCGAGCGAGAACGCAACGACGAGTGCGAGCAGGATGACGATCGCCCCGCCCCGCCCGCCTGCGGTCGTCAGCAGACGAGCGACGAGCGTCCGGGCTCGTGCTACGCCGCTCTCGGGCCTCGGGACAGTTTCGGCCTCAGACAACGACGCCTCCCGCCGCGGCCATGATGTCCTCCTCGGTTGCGTTGGGAGCGAACGACCCGGCGATCCGGCCGCCCGCCATCACGAGGACCCGCTGGGCGAGGGCACGAGCCTCACGGACCTCGGATGTCAGATACAGCACGGCTACTCCCTCGTCGGCGAGTCGTCGAACGAGACGGAAGACCTCGTCTTTCGCGCCGACGTCGATCCCGCGCGTCGGGTCGTCGAGGATGAGGATGCGCGCGTTCGAGCACAGCCACCGCGCGAGGACGGCCTTCTGCTGGTTGCCGCCGGACAGGGTCCCGGCGAGCCGCTCGATCGTCGCCCGGATGCCCAGTTCCTCCGCGTATCGCTTGGCGACGCCGTTTTCACTGCGGAAGTTGAGCACCGGCCCGAGCGAGACCCGGGGCAGTGAGGCGAGCGTGATGTTTGCGGCGACCGGCAGCCGCGGGACGACTCCCATCGCGCGGTCCTCGCCGAGGTAGCCGAGCCCCGCTGCGATCGCGGAAACCGGCGAGCGAATGGTTCGCTCCCGGCCGTCGATCTCCAGCGTGCCCTCGGTGGCCGGCTCGAGACCGAAAAGCGTCCGTGCGAGCCTCGTGCGCCCGGCGCCGACCAGGCCGAAGATGCCCACGATCTCGCCCGCGCGGAGCTCGAGGTCGACCGGTTTGAGCCGCGGCGGCCGGGCGAGGCCTTCGGCTCGAAGGACAACCGGTCTCTCGGCCGTCTCCGCCGTCGCCGCCGGTACGGCCGGCGCCTCGAGCTCGCTCGCCAGCTCATGACCGACCATCAGCCGCGCAAGCTTTGCCTCGTCCACCTCCTTCGCCGTGACGGTCTCGATCTTCTGACCGTCGCGGAGCACGGTCACGCGCTGCGCGATCTCCAGCACCTCGGGCAGCCGGTGTGACACGTAGACCACACCCACGCCGGAGCGGGTGAGGTCGCGGATGATCTCGAACAGCCTGTGTGCCTCTCGGTCCGAGAGCGCGGAGGTCGGCTCGTCGAGCAGCAGAATGCGGATCTCCGACGAGAGTGCCTTGGCGATCTCGACCAGCTGCCTCTCGGCCATGCCCAGGTCGCGCACCAGCCGTCGCTGATCGACGTCGAACCCGATGCGCTCGAGCGGCACGCGGGCCGCCTTGTTGATCGCCGACCAGTCGACGATGCCGTGGGGACCGAGCCAGCGACCGAGGTAGACGTTCTCCGCGATCGAGAGGGGCTCGACCAGGCTCAGATCCTGATAGACGATCCCAATTCCGCGTGAGCGCGCCTCCTCGGGGGAACCGAACGGCACCTCCGCGCCGTCGACCATCATCCGGCCGGTATCCGGACGAACGGAGCCGGCGATCACCTTCATCAGCGTCGACTTTCCGGCGCCGTTCTCGCCGAGCAGGGCGTGGACCTCGCCGGCGCCGACCTCGAAGTCGACGCCGGCGAGAGCCTGGACGCCCGGATACGCCTTGCTGACGCCCTCCAGGCCCAGCAGTGGGTCGCTATTCCTCGTCGCAGTCAGCCTTGATGCCCTCCCAGTCGATCTCCGGAAGCTCCGGCGTCGGATAGAACTGGTCGGCGTTTCCCTGCCAGACCGTCCGCGGCCGGATGTCCTTGGTCTCGGGGACCTCGAGCCCGCAGGCCAGCCGGACGGCGTACTCGGTGCCGAACCAGCCCCACTCCGGGAACCCGTGGTGCGTCTCCGCGATCAGCTTGCCCTGCCGGATCGCCGCCGTCGACTCGGGCGTCACGTCGTTCGTGAAGATCGACACCTTGCCCTCGGGCGGAGGCGTTTTCCCGCCCGTCGAGTCGAGAACCCCCTTCCGCTCGGCCGTGATCATCGCGCCGAGGCCCATCTCGTTCGAGGCCGCCCAGACGAAGTCAAGCTGGGACGGGTTGAACCGGGAGTAGAACGTCTCGGCCGCCTTGATCCCCTTCTCACGGTTCCAGTCGGCTGCGATCGGCTCAGCGAGGACCTTGATCCCGGGATAGTCCTTGATCACCTCGTTGAAGCCGTCGAGTCGCTCCTGCGAGAAGAAGGTGCCGGCGATCCCCTCGATGATGACGCCGTTCGCCTTCGGCGCGTTCTTGTCGGCGTCGGCAAACGTCCGCTCCCACCACTCGAGATCGAGGTACTGGTCGGGGGAGGCTTCGACCATCGGTCCGCTCCCCAGTACCCCCGGCCCGCCGAAGTAGTCGAGGACGCTGTACGCCGAGACAGACGCCGCCTCGGAGTTGTCGAAGCCGATGTAGCTCGCGACCTCGATGTCGTCCTGCGGCTCGAGGAGGTTCACCATGATCACCGGGATTCCCGCCTCGTTCGCGTTGCGAATCGCAGGCTTGACCGCCTCGGTGTCCGCCGGAGAGATCGCGATCACGTCGACTCCACGTGAGATGTAGTCCTCGATGATCGCGAGCTGGTCGGCGAACGCGGTGTGCGTCGCCGGCGAGCGGCTCTCGACCTTGACGTTGAAGCCGGCGGCATTCGCCTCCTCCGCCCCCTTCTCGAAGTAGTTGGTTGCCGTCTTGAAGACGCCGGTGATGTCCGGCGGCGTCCAGCCGATCGTGATCTCCTGCTCAGATCTCGCCTCGCCACCGTCGTCGTCGCCGCCGCACGATGCGGCCAGCAGCCCGACGATCACCGCAGCGAGCGCGAGGCCGATCCTGCGTCGCTTCATCCTCCACCTCCTCGGCGTTTCCGCCGTTGTCGTTGCCTTTGCCGTCACTAGACCGCCGTGTAGCCGCCGTCGATCACGAGATGCGAGCCGGTCATGTACGAGACCTTGTCGCTCGCGGCGAAGACGATCGCGGCGGCGATCTCATCGGGGTCGCCGAGACGCTTCGCCGGCCGCGCCGAGGCGAGCCATTGTTCGTGGGCCTCGGGGTCCGGGGCCGCTGCGATCGCCTCCTCCACGAGGGCAGTCCGCGTCGTCCCTGGACAGACCGAGACGGCGCGGATCCCGTCGCCCGCGTGGTCGACCGCGATCGACTGCGTCAACATCAGGAGCGCCGCCTTGGAGACGTTGTAGGCGACCTGTCCGGGAACCGCGGCGATGCCCGCCTCGCTCGAGACGTTGACGACGACGCCGCCGCCCGCCGCCTTCATCGAGGGGATCGCCGCCCTTGCCATGAGTGCGGCGGCGCGGAGGTTGACCGCCATCAAGTCGTCCCACTGCTCCGGCGTCGTGGTCGTGAGCGTGGCGAGAAAGTGTGTCCCCGCGCAGTTGACGAGCAGGCCCAGGGGCGCCGCCTTGCCCGCGCGCTCGACCAGCTGCTCGGGCATGCCTTCTTCCGTGAGATCGCCGGCAGCGAACTCGCCCGCGTCGCCCAGCTCCCTCCCGACGTCCTCTCCGCGGGCCGCGTCCCGCCCAGAGGCAAGGACCCACCACCCGGCACGAGCGAGCGCGATCGTGGCAGCGCGGCCGATCCCGCTCGTCGCCCCGGTGACGATCGCCGACCGCATTACCGGCCTGCCGACCGCCACTCGGTGAGACCGACGCCGACCTTTGCGGCCTCTTCCGGATGGACGACGTGAACGTCGATCTTGGTTCGGTCGGCGCGATGCCATGCGCGGTAGGACTCGAACGGCTGCAGCCGGTGATCCCACGACACCGCCTCGACGTGGAGCAGAGGCGAGCCCTGCGCCACCTCGAGCAGTTCAGCCAGCTCACCCTCCGCGCTCGCTGCCTCGACCACGCGGCGTCCACCGGCGACGACCAGACCCAAGCGTTCCTCGAGCACCCGGTAGAGCGAGCCTGTCTCGAGGTCGGCGTCGAGCAAGGCCTCGGCGACGCCGGCCGGAAAATGGCTGATCACGTACATGACAAGGTCGTGATCGATCCAGCGAAGGCGCTCGACCGTTACGCCGTCACTTCCCGGCCGGAGGCGCAGGGCGTCCGACGCCCACCCTGGGAGCGGCTCGACCCGACGCCGGAGGACGCGCGACCGGACTGCGTGCCCCGCTCGCTCCGCCTCCTCGTAGAAGCCGTGGGCCGACTGGAGCAGCCAGCCTGACTCTCGCTTCCCGACGAACGTCCCGCGACCCCGCTCGCGTCGGATGAGGCCTTCGGACTCGAGCGCCGCGAGGGCCTGCCTCACGGTCGTGCGCGAGACGCCGAACTGCTTGCAGATCGCCGGCTCGGAGGGGAGCCGGTCTCCCACGTCCCAGCGCCCCGTCTCGATCTCCCTGGTGAGGAGCTCGGTCAGCTGGAAGTAGAACGGGATCGGCGACCGGCGATCAATCGCCGCGGCGGGCAGCACGATGTTGCTCCCATCGGACATCCTGTCCGTACAGGACGACCTTATGAGAGGTCGCATCAGCCTGTCAAGCGGGAACCGGCCGCTCCGGCTCCGCGGCCTGGGCGAGACGCTCGAACCGCTCAGGGGTGAGCTCGAGGTGAAACACCTCGGCGATCACCTCGGTCCAGCCGTGGAGGAAGTACCGCCACCCGTCGTGGATCTCGAGGCGGTGAGCATCCCGCTGCCGCCGCGCCTGCTGCAGGAAGCGAAGGTCGCCGCGGTAGTTGAGCTCCCAGACGACACCGCGCGCGGGAAAGGTCACACCGTCCGAGACTGGGGAGCCGGGTGCGTCCTTGCCGAGGCCGGTGGCGTTGACGACGAGCGAACCGCACGGCAGGCGCTCGACCAGCGCGTCGCTCTCGTAGACCGAGCGCACGTGTTCGAGTCGAACCCGGGGCATCGCGCCGAGCTGCTCGAGCGCGGAGCGCAGCGTCTCCAACCGCCGCGGGTCGGTGTCGGATGCGACCAGCTGCTCGGGGCCGTCCTCGCCGCCGACGAGGTGAACCACGATCGCCGTCCCCGCTCCGCCCGCACCGAGACAGAGCGCGTGCGCCCCCGAGGCCCAATTATCGGACGGCAGGAACTCCTCGAGTGTGCGGCCGGCGGTGATCGGGTCCTTCGCGTGCCCGACGAGCGCTCCTTTCCGCTTCGAGATGCAGGAGACCTCGCGGCACAGACGGGCGTTCGTGTCGAGCTGGTCGAATAGCTCTCGGGCGTAGCGGTAGACGTCGACCTTGTGGGTCGTCACTAGCGCCCCCTGTACAGCGCGGTCGCCGGCGATGTGCGCGACCGCGGCGCGGAAGGCATCGGGCGGCGCGCCGAGCGAGATGTCGTAACCCTCGATCGACGCCTCGATCCCCAAGATGCGGGCCCAACGCGGAAACAGCTCGAAGATGCTCGAGCCGGAGGTGGTGGCGCCGACGAACAGCATCCGCCCGTTCATCGCCCGACCCTCACGGCGCCGATCGTATGCTGCCCATGACGGCGCGCCTCGGCGTTGCCGCGGCCAGCGGCTCCGCGATCAGGATTCCGGCGAAGATCGCGGCGCAGCCGGCGAGCCAGAGGCACCCAGCCGGTTGCCGGCGACAGGTAGCCCGGCAACCGCGATTACGAGGAAGACGAGACACGCGGCCGCGACCTCGACGAAGGTGAGTGACACCGCGTCGAAGCGGTTCGCGTAGCGCTCGACCTCACGAGCGCGATCGTCCTAGGCTGGCTATGGACGCGGTTCGCGTTCCCCGCCTTGAGCTGAGGCCCGGGGAGCGGCGGCTTCGGGGCCTCTGATCACGGCCTCGACGCTCGTCGCGGCCGGTGGTTAGCAGGGCCAGCTGGCTTCGAGAGATTGTCGTCGAAGGCAACAACCTGCGCCCAACCTTGCCACGCAGCTTGCGTCGTGTACCGACCAGGCGACGGTACCTGGCGATTTGCAGGCTCTTTCAGAGCGGATGATGGGACTCGAACCCACGACCTTCTGC
>JBKPFE010000315.1:0-3702 GCA_046728705.1 Actinomycetota bacterium | reverse complement strand
CTGCTGCCAGATGACCATCCCTTTCGGGTGCCAGAGCGGCGAGCCCGGCGAGCGCTCGGAGAAATGAACGAGATCGAGCTCGCGGCCGAGCCGGCGGTGATCGCGCCTTCGTGCCTCCTCGAGCCGCTCGAGGTACGCCTTTAGGTCGGCCTCGTCGTAGAAGGCCGTTCCGTAGATCCGCGTCAGCTGCTTGTTGTGCTCGTCGCCGCGCCAGTAGGCCCCGGCGAGCCCGGTCAGCTTGATCGCCTTGATCGGGCTGGAATCCTGCAGGTGCGGTCCGCGGCAGAGATCGGTGAAGTCGCCCTGGGTGTACAGCGAGATGTCGCCTTCGGCCGTATCGACCAGCTCGACCTTGTAGTCCTCATCACTTGCGAGGAAGCGCTGCCGCGCCTCCTCTCGAGAGATCTCTTCACGCTGCCACTCACGTCCCTCTCGAAGTTCTCGCCGAATCTCTTCTTCGATGCGAGGAAGATCGTCTTCGCTGATCGGCTCCGGGAACTCGAAGTCGTAGTAGAAGCCGTTCTCGATCGGCGGCCCGATCGCGATCTTCACGCCGGGGTAGAGGCGGCGAACCGCCTCGGCGAGCAGGTGAGCCGCCGAATGGCGGAGCACGGCGAGCGCGTCAGGATCGTCCTTGTCGCGCGTGGTCAGGATCTGGATCTGCTGTCCCTCCTCGAGCGGCAGGCGAAGGTCCTGCACCCGGCCGTTGGAGCGCACCAACACCGCTTCCTCGGCCAGTTTCGGCCCGATTGCCGCGGCGGCGTCGAGCCCCGTTGCACCCTCAGGAAGTTCGAGTTCGGACGAATCGGGAAGGACTACATGCATGGACGAGACGGTACCGGAGCACCCCCGCGAGGACGATCGAAACGAGGAGGCCGAGGGGAGCCCAATCCCGGATCCCGAGGAGAAGGACACGAACGCCGAGGACGATCCACAGGCGGATTAAGCGACAACCGAATGAAGGAGGTACCGATGGGGAAGGGCATTCGCGAGGTGATGACGTCGAATCCGCGCACGATCGGAGCGGACGAGCTGGTCGCTGAGGCGGCAAAGCTGATGCGCGACGAGGACGTCGGGCTCGCGCCGGTCGTCGAGGGCGACCGCCTGGTCGGCGCGCTGACCGACCGGGACATAGCGATCCGCGTCGTCGCCGAGGGCAAAGATCCCGCGTCGACGCCGGTGCGGGAAGTAGCTTCGACCGAGGTCGTCACAGTCGACCCGGAACAGGATCTGGACGAAGCGCTTAATCTCATGGCACAGCACCAGGTGCGGCGGATTCCGGTCGTCGAGCAGGACGGTCGGCTGGTCGGCGTGGTCGCCCAGGCCGACGTCGCCCGGCAATCAGATGAACGCCAGACCGGCGAGTTGGTCGAGCAGATCTCCCAGCAGAGCTCGTCGGAGTAGTCAGCCCGAAACGCGGAGAGAGCCCCGTTTCGGGGCTCTCCGCGCCTTGTTCAAAGCTGTCAAGGCCTACGGCCACAAAGGGCCTAAGCCCATGAGCAGGGCAAGAGTCGTCAGTACCGCAGCGATGATGGCGGGACGAGCGATCACCGGGACCTCCCTTCGAAAATTCGATTACGGCGGTCCCGGGGCCCGGGACGCCTTAATATAGGAAACAGGAGTCGTGCCTAGGCGCAAGTCAACACATGTGGACGACCCCGCTGCGGTAGGTAGGCGACTGCGGGAGGCGCGCGAACGCGCGGGTTTGAGCCAGCGCCAGCTGTCCTTCGACGGCTGCTCTCCGGCCTACATCTCCCGCATCGAGGCCGGCGATCGGATCCCGTCGCTCCAACTCCTCCGGGAGATGGGCCGGCGGCTCGGGGTCAGCGAGGACTGGCTTGCAACAGGGCTTGACCGCGAGGTGCTCGCCGAGGACCGAACGCTCCTCGATGCCGAGATCGCTCTCCGCTTCAGCGAGCTCGAAACGGCCGAGAAGCTCTACCGGCAAGTACTCGGTGCTGCGACGACCAACAACGAGCGGGCTCGGGCGCTGGCCGGACTCGGCCAGATTGCCTTCGAGCGAGGAGAGCCGCGCCGCGCCGTGCAGTCTCTCGAGCAATCGCTCGCGCTCTCAGGGGCAGACGCAACCGAGCAGCCCTCGCTCGCCGACACCCTCGGGCGCGCGTACGCGATGCTCGACGATCTCGAGCCAGCGATCCGCCTCTTCCGCCAGTCGCTCGAGCGGGCGAACCAGCGGAAGAACTCACCGGAGGCGGTTCGGTTCGGTGTCCTGCTCGTCAACGCGTACATCGACAACGGGGAGTTCGACGAGGCCGAGGCCGTACTCAGGGAGACGGTCGAGAAGGCGGAGAACGCGCGCGATCCGGTGTTCCGGGCGCGCATCTACTGGTCGTTGTCCCGGCTCCACGCGCTGCAGAGTGAAGCGACCGCCGCTGCACGGTACGCACGCAAGGCGCTCGAGCTCCTCGAGCTGACGGAGCACACGACGTACGCCGCGCGGGCCCACCAGCTCCTCGCGCACGTCGAGCTCGACCAGGGGAATCCGGGCGAGGCGCTCGATCTCCTCGAGCGGGGGTTGCCCCTGGTTCAGGACAGCGGCAACCGGGTTGACGAGGCGATCTTCCAACTCGAGCGGGCAAGAGCCCTCGTCCAGCTTGGCCGCGATGAGGAAGCGGCGCAGGTGGCACGCGAGAGCACGGCGCTGCTCGCAGACGCCCGGCCCGGCGACGCCGGGCGTGGACACGCACTCGTCGGCGAGATCTACGAACAGCTCGGTGACCGCGAACGAGCGATCAAGTCCTACGAGCGGGCCGCGGAACTCCTCTCGTTCAGCCCGAACCGCTACCTCCTCGAGGTCTATTCCAAGTTGGCCGAACTCCTCGAGGCCGAGGGCCGAAAAGACGACGCGCTCGAGGCGCTCAGGAACGCAGTCGCGACCCAGTCGCGGGCCGGCGCACTCCTGCCTTAAATCCTGTGGGGTGCGCAAACTCGGTCCCGGCGTAGATCTGCCCGATTTGCAGGGACGACTTTACGAACCCTACGCGCTTCGGGCGCGTCAGCGCAGGAACTCGTCGGGTGGGTGGCGGTCGAGGTATCCCTCGACGTGGGCGTTTCGAAGAGCGATCTCCGCCTCGGCCCGGTGCCGATTCTTCTCGGCCTCGCGTCGTGCCCGCTCTCGCTCAGCGAGCTCAGCCTGCGTCCGCTTCCCTCGTCTGAATAGGCAACGCCGCATGAGCACAATGATACGACCGCACAGTCATATGGCGCTAAGCCCCGCGGCGATCATTTTCATTCGTGTCACGGTCTCTGGGCCGGCGGATTCGCAGCGGGCTTACTCGGGAATCACGGTCGAGCCCGCCTAAAAGCTGGCAGGAGCCGGTTCTGGTCTTGCACCGAAAAACTCAATCCAGTACGTCGTAGGCTCAAAAGCGGGGGCCGGCGACGTCGATGCCGACGATCCCGCGCGGCCGCGGTGCCGTTGACAGGTCTCTGGCTCAGTGGGATAGTTGTGGAGTAGCAACGCTGGGGGCAGCAGCGTGTTAGCTGGACGCGATCGTTGCTGCGGCGCCTCGATGAAGCCCACGTGGCAGGTCATGTCGACGCTGGGCGCTTCCGCCCGTTGCCGCCCAACGATCCAGCTCAGTTCCTTTGGGGCTTCGAGCTTTGGCTTGACAGCTCTTGCTGAGCACCAGGTTGAAGAGAAGGAGGGATCAGTATGAGGTGGCTCACGAACCCCTCGCG
>JBKPFE010000351.1:0-10582 GCA_046728705.1 Actinomycetota bacterium | reverse complement strand
CCTTGGGGGGGGGGGGGCGCGCCCCCCCCCCGGGCCCCCCCCCCGGGTTGGCGTTTCCTTCGCGGGGCGCGTTTATACGCGCACGGGGCATCCCCCCGTCCCGCGGCGACACTACTAGCGAGGTCCATGTGCCTGGCACGTGGACGTGTCCGAAGTGCTTGCGTTTCGCGCGCTCGCCGTGTGGAACAAGACGCTCACAAGCGTCCGAAGGAGGGTGTACATGCCGGGCAAGAGACCGAGTGTCAAGAACGAGAAGCAGTACGAGAAGCTCAAGGAGAAGGGGATGTCGAAGGAGCGCGCCGCGCGGATCGCCAATTCGCCGGGAGCCTCGAGCCGCGGTGGCAAGAAGTCCGACTCGAGCTCGTCGCGCACCCGCTCGAGCTCGAAGCAGGGCGGCACGACCGCCCAGAAGAAGGCCGCCGGCCGCAAGGGCGGCAAGGCGACCGCGCGCAAGCGCAGCTAGCGAAGGAAGGGCTTCAGCCTCAGGTCGAGCTCCCGCTGGTACCCGGCGCCCTCGAAAGCGTGCACCGGGTGCGGCGGGAGCTCGTGTTCTTCGATCCGCCCGCCGCGGCGAACGTAGACCGCGGGGTAGATGACCGCACGCGGATCCATCTCGATCGTCACGGCGACGGCGTCCTCGCCGCCCGCGTCGAGGAAATGCTCGAGCGGGACGATGCCCTCGTCGCGCAAGCCGTCGTCCGACCGGGACACGACCCGCGCGAGGAAGTTCTTCTGGATCCAGATCTCCGGCGCGCAGGAGAGCTCGCGCAGCAGCAAGGGCACGAGCTGGTCGCGCTCGAGCAGCGTCCGTTCACGCTCGACTCCCAGACGCTCGGCGATGTGTCCGGCCAGAACGTTGGCGTTGTACCGGAACCCGTTCACCGAGGTGGAGTTCGGCGCCACCCCGTGCTTCCTCGGGCCCTTCGAGCCCATCGAGATGTTGCCGGCGAAGAAGATGCCGGGCGCGGACAAGCTCTCGAAGTGCGGCGAGAGCGCGGGCACGCGGTCGTTGAGAGTCGTCGCCACCCCGACGTCACGCAGGTCTTGCAACGGAGCGGTAAAGCCGGTTGCGAGGATCACCTCGTCGGCGTCGAACTCGAGTCGACCGGGCCAAGTCGTCCCGTCGGCGACAACGCGCACCGCGCCGTTCGCGCGCTCTATCGCGGCGATCGCACCATCGACGACGTAGTTCCCTGCGCCGCCGCGCACGTACTCCTCGTACGGCTGGAGGTAGCGAAGGCGGAGCGGTGACTGCGGCAGCACGTCGATCTTGACCGGACGCGGCGAGACGAGCACCAACTCCTGCGCCCACGGCAGCAACGCGTTCGCGATCTCGAAGCCCGAGTTCCGCTTGCCGATGATCACGACGCGCTTGCCCTGGTAGGCGCCGGCCGGACGCGTGTCGACATAGTGCTTCGCCAGCTCGGCGCCCGGGATCGTCGGCGGCACCCACCGTTCGGTCACACCGATCGCGAACACGGCGAAGCGACACCGATACTCGCCGTCACTCGTCTCGAGGACGAAGCCATCGCCCTCGCGCCGCGTCCGGGTCCAGTCGCACCCGTACCGCACTCGCACCCCGGCGCGCTCCGCGAACGCGACGAGCGCGGCCTCCATCTCCGCCCGGGAGGGGACATCGAAGCTGCGGTCCATGAACTCCGGCACGAGCGCCGCCGCGTCGCCCTCGCCGACGAGGCTGTTGTGGTCGTACCACTCGTACTCGCGGGTGCCACGCTCGACGGGCGCATCGGGCTTCGTCCAGCTGATCAGCCGCTCGTAGATGGGAAAGCGGCGGAACATCCCGCCTGGTGCCTCGTCCTTCGAGATGACAGCGTGCTGGATTCCTCTGTGCGTTAGCGCCTGGCTCGTCTGGAGCCCGCCCGGCCCGCTGCCGACGACGACGACGTCGTAGTCCCCGGGCGGATAGGGCGGTGCCGCTTCAGGTGACATTGCCGCGCTTCTCACGTGTGAAAAGCAAGCCAGGGTGCGGACTCAGGCCGCGTCCATATTGAGGAAATATGGGCGCGGCCTGAGGCTCCAGACTGGCGCCGCATTGCAGCCGTGAGAACGCGGTGGATGTTGCCTGGAGCGGCACCTCTAGGTCTTCCACTCGGTGGTCGTGCGGAGCCGGCGCGCCTCGGTCTGCAGCATCCGGAACATGACCCGGGGAAACTCCACGAGGAACTGCTCGACCTGGGCGCCGGGAATCTCGAGACAGCGGAGGAGGGACGCCGCCTCCACGTCCGCGTTCGGCAGCTCGTCGATCAGCACGCCGATCTCGCCGAAGAACTCACCGGGCCCGAACCGGGCACGCTCCTGTCCTTCGATCCGGACGACCGCCTCGCCATCGAAGATCACGTACAGTGCGCCGCCGCTGAGGCCGGTTCTGAGGACGCGCTCGCCCTCGGCGAAGACCGCCTCGTCGAAGCGGTGCGCGATCGACTCGATCTGGGCGTGCGACAGATCGGCAAAGAGCGCAAGCCTCGCCAGGCTCTCGACGATGTCGGGGCGCTCAGGCACGTGCCGAGCTTAATGCGACCTCCGGTTCCTCTTCGACGCGTCGGCTCACCATCAGGGCGACGCCGACGACGATCGCGGCGCCCGCGACCAGCGTCCGGCCGGTGATCACCTCGTCGTTGAACGCCCACCCGAGGACGACCGCGATCACCGGATTGACGTACGCGTAGGTCGAGACCGTGGAGGCGGGCGCGACCTTGAGCAGCCAGACGTAGGCGCTGAAGCCGATGAGCGAGCCGACGACGACCATGTAACCGATCGCGGCGAACGCGTCGGCCGTGAACCGCGCGTCGTCGAGCTCGCCGCCCAGTCCGCTCGCGACTGCGAGCAGCGCGCCGCCCGCGAGCATTCCCATGGCCGCCGACAGCAGCGTGTCCTGCGGGAGCGGCAGGCGGCGCGACCAGAGCGACCCGGCCGCCCACGCGAACGCGCTGAAGGCGATCACCAGGAGGCCGATCGGCTTCGCCCCTTCCTCGCCCGACGGATCGACGAGCAGCGCGAGCCCGGCGAAGCCGAGCACGAGGCCGACCAAGGCCCGCCGGCCGAGCCGCTCGCCGAATGCCACCCGGGCGAGGATGGCGAACCAGAGCGGGATCGTCCCGACGAGGAGCGCCGCCACGCCGGAAGGGACGTCCTGCTGCGCCCAGGCGAGCCCGCCGTGACCGGCGAGGAAAAGCGCTCCGCCGAAGATGAACGCCGCGCCCCATTCCCGCCGGCCGAGCTGCAGGCGACCACGCCGCCTGTGCCAGACCCACGCGAAGAGGAGCGTACCGGCGACGAGATGGCGCAGCGCCATGGACAGGAAGGGCGGAAGGTCGCGGACCGCGACGGCGATCGCCAGGAACGTCGATCCCCAGACGACGTAGATCGTCGCCAGCGCAGCCCAGATCCGCACGTTCAATGCCAACGTCGGGCTCTGCTCACGTATGCCCTCTCAAAAAGCGCTGCTGCTATGGTCGCTCGAGGGACGAATGCGAAGGAAGTCTGGCAGCGCCGGGCCCCCGCAGGCTCCGATGGAGGTGGATCGGGAGGCACTCGAGCGGGCCAGGCTCGCTCGCGAGCTGGCACTCGAGGACCTCTCCGAGGTCAAGCGCAAGCTGGGCGAGGCAGCGCGCCAGCTGGCCGAGCGCGAGCGCAAGCTCACTGAGCGCGAGGACGATCTCGAGGCGCGCGTTCGGCGGATCGCCCGCAAGCTCGAAGCGCGCCGGCGGCGCCAACATCGCATCGACGCGCTGCGCGGCCGCTTCGCGGAGCGCGACTTCGTGAAGGGAAAGCAGCGGAAGGAGTCGCAGCTCGCCCGCGGGGAAGCGCGACTCGAAGAGCGAGAGTCGGAGCTCGTGCGACGCTCGGCCGAGCTCCAGGCGCAGCGTGCGGACCTCGACCGGCGCGAGCAGGATCTGCGCGCCCGCGAGACCGAGCTCGACCGGCAGGCCGCGGAGTTCGAGTCTGCGCGCACGGACAAGACGGAGGACCAGATTGGGCTCGACGAGCAACGGGCGGAGCTGGACCGGCGCGAGCAGGAGCTGGCGGCGCGGGAGGCGGCGGTCGCCGAGCTCGAGCCCCGCGAGCGCGCCGCTGCGGCCAAGGAGGAAGAGCTCGGAGCAAGGGAGCGCAAGCTCCGCCGCGAGACCGAGCGTCAGACCAAAACGGCGGAGCGCCTCGGCCGCCACGCCGCCGATCTCGCGGAGCGAGAGCGCGCGCTCGCCCGCCTCGGCCAATCGCTCCTCGCTCGTCGCGTAGGCGACCGCAGCTCGGAGCCTGAGCCCCAGCCGGAACCCGGGCTCGAGATCGCTTTCTCCGAGGGGTTCGAGGCGCTCAGCACCGCGGCCAAATCCATCCGCCGGCAACGCTAGTCTCACCGCGATGGCCGTGATCTTCGGCCTCTATCTCGCGATCGTCGTTCTCGGCATCTCTGTCTACACGGCGATCGGCATCCTCGGCCACTGATGCCCCTCCGGTTCGTACGCGACAACTCGCTCTCGATCGTCTTCGGCCTGCTCTTCCTCGCGGCGCTCGTGGGTCAGTCGGTCGCCGGCTACTACGAAGAGAACGAGATCCTGACCGCGCACGGCGAAGCGTCGATCTCGTACGGCCGCTACCTCGTCTCATCCAGCTTCGGGGTCGAGATGCTCGAGAACTGGCAGTCCGAGTACCTCCAGTTCACGCTCTTCATCCTCGCGACGATCTGGCTGTTCCAGCGCGGCTCCAACGAGTCGAAGCGCGAGGAAGATCTCGGCCTCGAGACCGACGAGCAGCAGCGGGTCGGGCCTCACGCAGGGCCGAACTCCCCGCGCTGGGCGCGCCGCAAGGACTGGCGCCACCGTCTATACGCGCACTCGCTGCTGCTCGTGATGCTCACGATCTTCGTCGGCTCCTGGTTCGGCCAATCGGTGACGGGTTGGACGAGCTACAACGACGAGCAGTTGCATCACGACCAGCCGACAGTCTCGTGGGCCTCCTACCTCGGCAAAGGAGAGTTCTGGGAACGCACGCTCTCGAACTGGCAGTCCGAGTTTCTCGCCGTCGGATCGATGGCGATCTTCACCGTCTACCTGCGGCAGCGAGGCTCGCCCGAGTCGAAGCCGGTCGGCGCCCCCCACCACGAAACGGGGAGTTCGGGCTAGCCCGAAGCGACGCGTAGATCATGGGCGAGGTTCGCCGGGGTCAGGTCGACGCCGGGGTGGAGCGTCGAGCGCCAGCGTCCCTCGCCGTCGTAGACGCGAACCGGCGCCGAGTGCATGTTCGACTCCCCGGTGTCGTGCGCCGCGACGACCGAAAACCCCGTCCAGACCGGCCGGAGCTCGGCCACGGTCCCGTCGAGGTAGCGAAGAGCGCCCTTGGCTCGGTAGCGGCGCAGGAACGCGTCGATCCCGGCCGCCGTGTCACGCACCGGGTCGACGGAGATCGCCAGCGCCTCGACTCGGTCCCGGTCGCCTCCGAGCGCCCGCACCGCCTGCCCGATCTGCGCGGCGATGATCGGACAAGCCTCGGTGCACCGGACGTCGAGAAAGGTCACGGCGAGCGCCTTGCCACGAAGCTCGGCGGACCGAACCTCCCGACCCTCGTCATCCTCAAGGCTGAACGCTGGAATCGTCAGCGGCGCGGCGGGCTGGCTGCCGCGAAAGTCGGCTTCGTCACTCCCGCGAGCGAGGAGTAGCCCGGCCGGGATCGCGAGCGCGGCGACGAGCGCGGCGAGAACGATGACGAGACGCACCTAGCCAAGTCTGCCGACGACGATCGTCACCGTCGACCCGATCCGCCGGGTCCCGCCGGTCGGCAATTGCTGGACGACGATCCCGTCCTGGCTCCGAGCCGGCACCCTCCGAGTCATCAGCCGCACGCGGTAGCCCGCGTCTTCGAGCGTGAAGGTCGCCGTCGCCTCGTTCTGGCCGACCGTGTCCGGGACGGTTCCCTGGAGACCGGACGTGGTCGTCACGGCGCTGGTCGTCATCTGGGGCCCGAGAGCGCGTTCCTCTCGACCGAGGCCGACGCTGCCCGGCACCGTCTCCGTCTCGTTTGTCTCGTTCTGAGCCCGGCTGCCGAAGTACCCCAAAGCCGCCAGCACAGCCAGGGCGACGGCGAGGAGCGCTAGCCGCCTATGCCTGCCGAGCACCGGCCCGAACGCGGCGCGCGAATCCGGCGCGCTGAAGCAGCAGCGTCGCGATCCCCGCGCAGACGATCGACACGAGGTTCAGGCTGAGCTGCGCGAGCGCGCCTCGAAACTCCGACCAATCGGTGTACGCAGCCGCGACGCCGACATTCGCAGCTGCCGGGATCGTCGTCACCGAGATCAGCACTCCCACGAGCGCGCCGGACTTCGCCGTCGTCAGCGACAGCATCCCCGCGACTCCGGCGAGCAGCGCGACGATCACCGTGAACGTGTTGGGGTGCGAGATGAAGTACGTCGCCGGCCGGCTGGTCGCCTCGACCGTCTCGGGTGCTGGTCCGGCCCATCGAAGCAGTCCCGTCATCACGGCGGTCGCGAGAATCGCGAGTGGAAATCCGACCGCGAGCGCCAGCAGCGAGCGCCGCGCCAGCTCCGGCCGTCGCTCGACGACCGCGACACAGAAGCCGGCGAGCGGCCCGAACTCGGGGCCCACGACCATCGCGCCGATGATCAACACCTGCGAGTCGGTCAGGATCCCTGCTGCCGCGATCAGGGTCGCGACGATCATGAAGACGAGGAAGGTGGCCGAGACTTCGGCGCTCTCCGACGTCCGCTCCTCCACCTGCTCCCACACGACCGCGTCGGCCGGCGACCCCACCGCCCGGTCGGTCGCCTCGCGGCCCGCGTCGGACAGCTCGATGTCGACCTCTTCCACCGCGATCGAGCCGCCGTGCTCGAGCCCGAGCCTGCGGAGATCCCCGAGGACGACGCTCGTGTCCTCGCGGGCGACGTCGCAGAGGATGACGTCCCCCTTGGGGCTACGCGCAGCGCCGGGTAGATGGATGACGTTGACGACGGACGGCGAGTCCTCGAGCACCCGGAGGACGTCGGGCGCACGCCCGCTCGGTGAGACGATCCGCAAGTGATTCATTAGCGGCAGATGGTCAACGATCGGCCCACGCTCCGCCAGGGGATTCGCGCGCTTCCTCGCCCCGTCTGGATCCTCTGCGCGGGCACATTCGTCAATCGCTTCGGGTCGTTCGTCGCGGTCTTCCTCGTCCTCTACCTCCGGGATCGGGGCTACTCGATTGCCGAGTCGGGCCTCGTCGTCAGCTTCTACGGGATCGGAAATGTCGTCGCAGCAGCCGTCGGCGGCTGGGTGGCGGATCGCTTCGGCCGGCGGAACGCGCTCGCGCTCTCGATGTTCGGCTCCGCGGCGACGCTGCTCCTCCTCTCCCAGGCGGCCTCGCTGCCGCTGATCATCGTGCTGACCACACTTGCGGGACTGACGGGTGAGATGTACCGACCGGCTGCCGCCGCCTTGATCACAGACCTGACGCCGGCCGGAGAGCGAATTCCCGCGTTCGCGCTCAACCGCCTTGCGATCAATGCAGGGTTCGCAGCAGGCCCGGCGGTCGCAGGCTTGCTGGCCGAGCATTCCTTCTTCCTCCTCTTCCTCGGCGATGCACTCACGTCCGTGGCGTTCGGAGTGATCTGCCTCGCAGCACTGCCCGAGGGCGTCCGAGTCCGGCGGGAAGACGAGCGACGCGGCGAGGCGATCCGCACGGTGTTCCACGACCGCTTGTTCCTCTTCTTCCTCATCTCCTCGGTCCTCGGCGCCTTCGTCTACTTTCAGTCGCAGACGACCTTTCCCCTCCACGTGAAGGCGAGCGGGCTTTCCGAGGCGGATTACGGCCTCCTGATCTCGCTGAACGGCCTCGCGATCGTGTTGCTGGAGCTGCCGCTCGTCTCCGTCACCCAGCGTTTTCCCTACCGGCCGGTCTTGGCGCTCGGCTCGGTCCTCGTCGGACTCGGCTTCGCCCTGAACGCCGTCGCAAACAACCTGCCCGAGCTCGCCTTCACCGTGCTCGTCTGGACGCTCGGCGAGATCGTCTACGCACCGGTGGCGTCCGCCTACGTCGCCGACATCGCGCCCGAGCACCTACGTGGTCGGTACCAGGGAGCGTGGGGATTGACCTGGGGGCTTGCATTCGTATTTGCGCCCGCACTGGGTGCTGCGATCTTCGCCTGGAGCCCCGACGGACTCTGGCTTACGTGCGGCCTGCTTGGACTCCTTGCAGCGCTGCTTCTCCTCGAGGCGCGTTCGCAACCCGACCGTCGCCCATCCGCACAACCCGTGGCGCTTTCGCCGCGATCCCCGGATCGTGAGTGACGAGCTCGACGTTGACCACGCTCGTCTGAGAGCGACTGCAGGGCGAAACACGAAGCCGCCTGGCGGCGGCCTCGCGGAGATTCCGGCGGTGGGGGGAGAGGTCATCTCATCTTGGGGCTCCTTCCTCTCGCTGTCACCTTCCAGAGGAAAGCGATCGCCCCTAAGACGTGTCTGAACCTGGCTTAAGACCTTTCGAAGAGTTTGCTCTCCGCGCGCGTCGCTACCGTTCTGGCCGCCAATGCGGCATCTCGCCACACTCGGACTCGCCGTCGGGCTCCTCGTCCTTGCCGGGGCGGCTTCGGGCGCCGATGGCGATCCGTATCTGAAGAGCTGCTACTCGACGGCCGACGCCGCTCCATGCACGCAGTTGCAGCCTCCCTTCCAGGCGGCCGACGCGGAGGTCAGCCCGGATGGCCGTCATCTCTATGTCGCCGTTTGGGATCTCGGCGGCGGCTTCAACGGCCTGCGGCTCTTCGACGTCGGCGCCGGCGGGTCGATCACCCCGCGCGCGGGGGCGGCAGTCGCCACCCAGCAAGGACCACACGACATCGACTTCAGCCCCGACGGCCTGAGCGTCTACGTCGCCGCCGGCAACCAGCTCGTCGTCTTGGGGCGGGACCCGGCCTCGGGAACGCTCGCTCAGCGACAGTGCTTCGGAGGCCCGCCGTGCTTCTCGGTCACGGGCCAGAGCAGCTTCTCGAGCGTCGCCGTGAGCCCGGATGCGGCCAGCGTTTACGCCCGGGGGTCGAACCAGCTATTGATCTTCGATCGCAATGCGGGCACCGGCGCCCTCGTGCAGAAGCCCGGGGTTGCCGGGTGCCTCGCCGAGGAGTCGGCGCTGCCGTGCGCGAGTGGCGTCGGCATCGCGGGCAGCGGCTTCGAGACCGTGGTCTCGCCCGACGGCCGCTACGTGTACGCCTCGAATCAGACTCCCGGCGGCGTCGCCATGCTCACGCGCGCGCCGAACGGGAGCCTGTCGCAGGGCGCCGGGACTGCAGGAGGGTGCGTTACCACGGGAGGGACGAGCGGAGGTGCCGGCGGAACGGAGTGCGTCGCCGCGTCACCCACGCTGACCCAGGCCTGGTCCGCGAACCTGGACCGGCAGGGCGCCTTCGTTTTCGTCAGCGCCGCCGGCGGGAACACCGTCTTTCGCCGCGATCAGACAAACGGCAGGCTGAGCCAGACGGACTGCGTCTACGAGATCGGAACGCCGGCCCCAGGCGGCGCGTGCCACGAGGTCAAGGGAGCCGCCGGCAGCGACGCCGCGGTCTCGCCGGACGGGAACCACGTCGTCCTCAACGCAAGCGGCCTCGGCCTGTCGTTTCTCACGCTCAACCGCACAACCGGACGGCTCGCGCAGCGGCCGACGCGGGGCTGCTTCGCCGCCACTCCTGCACCGCCGTGCCAGAACGTGCCCGGCCTGCTCGGCGGGCTCGGCAGCGTTGCGCTGTCACCGAACGGCCTCTACGTCTTCGCAGCCGTCCGCGTGCCGCCGGCGAACGGCGGCTCGATCGTCAGCTTCGAGCGCGATTCCGCGCCCCGGTGCCGAAACAAGTCGATCACCGTCCGCCGACGCACGCCGCTCGCCGTTCCCTTGACGTGCACGGACCCCAACGGCGATCAGGTGAAGCTCGCGATCGCCGCGCCGCCGCTCTTCGGCCTCCTCGGGAAGGTCGACCAGGCCAAGGATCGAGTTCGCTACACGCCCGATCCCACACGCAAGGGACGGGACAGCTTCCGGTACCGCGGGACGGCGCGGGGATCCTCGGGCCCAGCCGCCACCGTCACCCTCAGGATCGTCGCGAAGCCGGTCAAGGCGGACAAAACCCCGCCCAACACCCGAATTACCGCCGGGCCCGCCCAGACGACCACGTCCCGGGTCGCCCGATTCACATTCACGTCGACGGAGCGGGGATCGGAGTTCCAATGCAAGCCCGACTGGCAGAAGCTCTGGTCGAGTTGCCGTTCGCCGAAGAGGTACAGCCCGGTGAGGCCGGGCAGCCACTCGTTCCAGGTTCGCGGGGTCGACTCGGCCGGCAATGTCGACCGTACACCGGCGAGGCACGTCTGGACAGTTGCCAGCTGATCGTTAGCTACGCTAACGAGTTTTGTTAACATGGCTAACGAATGCCTGTCCTCACCCCCGAGCCGCTTGCGGTTGCGAACCGCCTCCGCCCCGCGCTGCTGAAGCTGGCTCGTGAGTTGCGGCGCGAGTCGCACGCGCTCGGCGTCACCGGCGGCCAGGTCTCACTGCTGATCCAGATCCACAGGCATCGCGGTATCGG
>JBKPFE010000154.1:0-6670 GCA_046728705.1 Actinomycetota bacterium | reverse complement strand
GTGCCCGGTCGCCGAAGACATCGCAAGCCGCACGCTCGCGCTCCCGTTCTTCCCCGGGATCGAGGCGGACGACCAGGAGTACGTGGCCGACGCTCTTCGGTCCGCGCTCGCTTAGTCGCCGCGTTCGTAGAAGGGCTCGACGGTCTGCCTGACGGTCTCGGCCATGTCGTCGGGCAGCGGATAGACGTCGACGTAGGAGCCTTCAGGCAAGACCTTCATCGCGCGGCCAGCGAGGTCGTTCGATATCCGTGTGAAGTCTGCTCGGTCGTCCGGCTCGAGACCGAGCGTGAGATGCGGCTCTTCGCCTTCCGCCAGGATCATCATCTGGAAGAGGTAGGCAGCGCGAATCTCGGGATGGTCCTCGGCGCCCTCCCGGAGCGTGGCGACGAGGCTTTCGGGCGGCGGCTGTGCCGGCGCGCCGATCAGCATCTCGCTGTCCGCAGGCACGGACATCTCGGTGGCCCCGGCCTCAGTTCCCCGGAGACGATCGAGGAATCCCACGTTTCCGGGGTACCCCGGTCGCGCAAGTCATAATCGCGCCATGGCTGACGGCACGAACCGGATGGTGTTTCTCGGCTTCGGGAAGTACGCCCGCGCCGACAAGATCTACGCGCTCGAGCCGCTGACCGGCGACGAGCGTGGCGGCGGTCGGCGCACGCGCGTCTGGATCGAGGGCGTGCCCGATCCGATCATCGCCGGCCGGACCGAGCGCACGATCCTGCACGAGATGGGGCAGGAGGCAGCGGCGAACACGCAGATCATCGACCAGTCGATCGAGCTCGCCGAGCGGATCGCCGCCGGTGCGGAGAGCGGCCGCGTCGATCTCGCCGACCTCGGTCGCCGCGCCCGACGCCTGCTCGAGTCGACCGCCAAGCCTCAGAACGAGGACCAGCTCTTCTAGCTCCGTGGCATGACCGACATCGGTCGGCCCGAGCCGCCCGAGCGCGGCCTGCTCGCGCGGATCGCAGTCGACATTCGGCCGCTGCGCGAGTCGCGCGACTTCCGGCGCCTTTGGTTCGGCGTCGGCATCTCCGCGATCGGGAGCCAGGTCACGACCGTCGCGATCCCGTTTCAGCTGTACGACGAGACCCGCTCGACGCTGCTGGTCGGCCTGCTGGGGTTGGCGGCCCTCGTCCCGCTCCTGATCGTCCCGATCTACGGCGGGGCGGTGGCCGATGCCGTCGACCGCCGGCGCATGCTCCTCTTCTCCGACGTCGCGCAGCTGCTCGTCACCGGAGGGCTGCTCGTCAACTCGCTCCTGCCGAATCCCAGCGTTTGGTTCCTGTTTGTCGCCGAGGCCCTCGGGACCGCTGCCTACGGCTTCCAGCGACCGGCGCGGAACGCGCTCACGCCGCGGCTCGTGCGCGACGAACAGCTGCTTGCGGCGATCGCCGTCGAGGACGTCGTCTTCACCTTGGCGCGGGTTGCCGGTCCGGTCATGGCCGGCCTCTTGATCGCGGTGGTCGGACTCGCCGGTGCATACGCGATCGACGTGGCCACGTTCGCAGCCTCGCTCGCCGCGATCTGGCTTCTCCCGCCGGTGCCGGCGGCGCCGGATGCCGACCGCCCGAGCCTCCAGTCGATCCTCGACGGCTTCCGGTACGTCCTCCGGCGCAAGGTGCTGCTCGGGATCTTCGTCGTGGATACCAACGCAATGGTCTTCGGGATGCCGAGAGCGCTCTTCCCGGCGTTCGCGGAGAAGCTCGGAGGCGGGCCGGGCGTGCTGGGCCTGCTCTACGCGGCCCCTTTTGCCGGGGCGCTCGTAGCCTCGCTGACCTCGGGCTGGATGATGAGCGTTCGCCGCCAGGGGCTCGGCGTCTGCGTTGCCGCTGCCGCGTGGGGCGCTGCGATCGCGCTCGTCGGCTTCGCCGAGGCCACGTGGTTTGCGTTGCTCTTCCTGGCCGCGGCCGGTGCGGCGGACTTCATCAGCGCCGTCCTGCGGTCCAACATCCTCCTCACCGTGACGCCGGACTCGATGCGCGGCCGCCTGTCCGGGATCGAGCTTGCGCAGGTCGCGGGCGCGCCCGAGATCGGCAACGTCGAGGCGGGAATCGTCGCCTCGCTGACGAGCGTGCGAGCGTCGATCGTGTCCGGCGGATTGCTGACCGTGGCCGGTACGGTCGCCGTCGCGGCCGCCATCCCGGCGCTCGTTCGCTACGACGCACGCACGCCTCACGCCGAATGATCACGACCGACTTCTTCGCCCGGACGGTTCACGACGTGGCGCCCGACCTGATCGGCATGACGCTCCTCGTCGGCGGCGTGGGCGGTCCGATCGTCGAGGTCGAGGCCTATGACCACGAGGATCCCGCCGCCCACGGCTACGGCGGCCGGACCGAGCGAAACGCCTCCATGTTCGGGCCGCCCGGCCACGCGTACGTCTACCGCTCCTACGGCGTCCACTGGTGCCTGAACTTCGTTTGCGAGCAGGAGGGGTCGGCGAGCGCCGTGCTGATCCGGGCGCTCGAGCCGCGGCACGGACTCGACGTGATGCGCGCGCGTCGCGGCTTTGACGATCCGCGGCTGCTCTGCGCCGGTCCCGGCCGTCTTTGCCAGGCGCTCGGAATCACCCGCGAGCACGACGGCCTCCCGCTCGACCGGCCGCCGTTCCAGCTCCGGGCGCGGGAGGACGAGCCTGCGATCGCGGTCGGGCCCCGGGTAGGGATCACCAGAGCCGCCGAGCGACCGTGGCGCTACGGCCTTGCCGGCTCCCCCTTCCTCAGCCGGGCGATCTCCGCGAGCATTCGGCGCTAAGGAATCCTTTGAATGGGGTTTAGCGGCCGCGCCGGCAAGGCCGCCGCGGCCTCTTCTGGTCGGCGCCGCCGAGTCGGCGCCTCAGCCGGTCGATACGACCAGTTGGATGCGCAGGCCCGGCGCCGCGGCAACCCGGCCGCGGGGCCTCTGGCGGATGACCCGGCCCGTGGATCCGCCCACGACTGCGGGCTGCAGCTGCATCCGCTCGAGCCGGCGAACCGCTCGCTCGACGGGGAGGCCGACCACCGTTGGCACGACGCCGAACCGGGGCTTGGCGGCAACGAGGATCACCTTGTCGTGGGCCGAGAGCGTGCCTTTGGCGGGAATCTGACCCACGACGACGTCGAGCCGCTGCCCGCGCACGGCGGGCTTGTAGAGCACGTCGTACCTCAGGGGTTGCGCCGCCAGCCGCTGCTTCGCCTCGTCGAGCGTCGAGCCCACGACCCGCGGTACCTCGACCTCGTTCGGTTTACAGCCGGCCGTGCGTTTTGGCCCTTCCTCGGAGAAGATCCAGACGCTCCGCGTTCCGCGGCAGAAGCCGTTGTCGATCATGAGCTGCCCGCCACGCTGAACGACGTTGACCGGAACGGAATAAGGAAGGCTCGGCGAGTCGAAATAGGCCGGCCTCGCCTGCAGGTAGTCGAGCGCCTCCTCCATGAAGGTTTTCCAGATCAAGGCAGGGAAGGTGCCCCCAGCGACGGGCTCGTCCTCGTACTCGGTCAGCATCGGGACGAGCTCGTTTGCGTAGCCGACCCAAACGGCGACGGCGAGCTGCGGCGTGTACCCGACGAACCAGGCGTCTCCGTAGTTCTCGGTCGTCCCGGTCTTGCCGGCCGCGGGCCGGTCCGAGAGCGCAGCCTTGCGTCCGGTCCCCGAGGTGACGACCTTCTGAAGGATCTGGTTGACGAGCTTGGCTTTCTCGGTGTCGAGAGCGCGACGCGGGACGACCTTGTTCTGCTTCCGGTCACCGTTCTTGGTGATCGACACGATCGCACGAGGTCGGTTTCCGAACTGCGAGCCGTCGATCCGCCGCCCCCCGTTCGCAAAGCTCGAGAAGGCGCGAGCCATCTCGAGCGGATTGACGGCTTCGGCACCCAAACCGATGGCGAAGTAGCCGCTGAGCTCGCTCTTGATGCCGAGGCGATGCGCCATGCGCCGGACGTTGCGCGGGCCGACCGTGGCGGTCAGCTGCGCGTAGACCGAGTTGTCGGACTGGATGGTCGCGGTCTCCAGGTCGGTCGATCCGAGATAGGCGTCCTCGTAGTTTGAGACCGACCAGAGCCTGTCGCCGAGCGAAATCGTCGTTGGCTTCGAGACAAAGGTCGTCTGGGTTGAGATCCCGCTGTCCAGCGCTGTCGCGAGCACGAAGGGCTTGAACGCAGAGCCGGCCTGGCGCTCGCCCTGAACAGCGAGGTTGAACTGGCTTTCGCGGAAGTTCGAGCCGCCGATCATTGCCTTGACCGCTCCGTCGCGTGGATCGACGGCAACCAGCGCAGCGGCGGGCCCGTCCTCCTCCTTTAGCCAGCGTGCGATCGCCCGGTGTCCGATCTTCTGGAGCCCGAGGTCGAGCGTCGTCTTGACCTCGAGGCCGCCGCCGTAGACGCCACGTGTCCGGTACTTGTCGACGAGCTGCTGAGTCACGTAGTTCGTGAAGTAGCCGCCCGGGCCCCGGGTGTCCTGCAGCTGCACTTTCCGCGGAAGCGGCTTGCCGTCGGCGGCCTTGAACTGCGCAAACGAGATCGACCCGAGCTCGAGCATCGTTTGCAACACCGTCCGGCGCCGCGCGCGGGCGGCTTTGGGGTTTGTCACCGGGTCGTAGCGGCTGGGGTCAGCCGGGAGGCCTGCGAGCAGCGCGGCCTCTGCGAGCGTGAGCCGCTTGGCGTGATGGCCGAAGTAGGTCAGCGCCCCCTGGTCGACGCCGTAGGCGCCGTTCCCGAAGTAGATCGTGTTGAGGTACGCCGTCAAGATCCGTTTCTTCGACCACTGCTGCTCGAGCTGCCAGGCGAGCGCGGCCTCACGCAGCTTGCGGGCGATCGAGCGCTGGTTCCTCACGTACGTGTTCTTGATGAACTGCTGCGTGATCGTCGAGCCGCCCTGGACGACCTCTTGCTCGGTGACGTCGGCCCAGAGGGCTCGGCCGATCGCGCGCAGGTCGACTCCACGGTGCTCGAAGAAGCGGCGGTCCTCGATCGCGACGATCGCCTGCTTCATCACCGGAGCGATGTCGGCGTAGTCGACGAGCACACGGTTCTCGTTGCCGCGGAGGATCGCGAGGACCTTCTTGCCCGTCGAGTCGTAGATCTTCGTGTTCTCTTGCCGCCGCTGCTTGGAGGGGTCGAGCTCCGGGATCTCGCCCGCGATCGCGGTCACGAGCCCGAACGTGAACGACGACAGCGCCAGGATGAAGAGGGCGAGCGTAAGGACCAGCAGGCGGAGCTTCCTGATGCGCCTCTTCTTCGGCGCCGGCGATTCTCGGCGGCGGCGAAAACGCAAGATCCGCGGAGTCTAGACTCGCTTCCCGATGGCGGTTGAGGACCTCACGCGGAACGCAGTCGACGTGCTGCCGGAGGGCGGGCTCGAGCAGAAGCTTGCCCTCGGCCGACCGCTGCGCGTGAAGCTCGGGATCGACGTCACCTCACCTGACATCCACGTCGGCCGAGCAATTCCGTTGCAGCGGATGCGGACCTTCCAGGACGAGGGGCATACCGGCGTTTTGATCGTGGGCGACTACACGACCCGGATCGGGGATCCTTCGGGCCGATCGACCGAGCGCCCGGTGCTTTCGGACGAGGAGATCAACCGGAGCGCGAAGACGTACCTCGAGCAGGCGATGGTAATCCTGGATACCGACCGAACAGAAGTGCGATTCAACGGGGAATGGCTGGGGCAGCTCACCTATGCCGACGTGGTTCGCCTGGCAAGAACGATGACCGTCGCGCGGGTGCTCGAACGGGACGATTTCGCGAATCGCTACGCCGCCGGCGAACCGATCTCGATCTCGGAGCTGCTCTACCCGCTGATGCAGGGGTACGACTCGGTGGCGGTCGAAGCGGATGTCGAGCTCGGCGGCACCGACCAGCTCTACAACCTTCTCGCCGGCCGGGAGGTCATGCAGGCGTACGGGCTCGAGCCGCAAGTCATCCTGACGAACCCGCTCCTCCTGAGTTGGGACGGGCAGAAGATGTCCTCGTCGGTCGGCAACAACATCCCGCTGACGATGGCTCCGGAGGAGCAGTTCGGGCGGACGATGCGGATCTCGGACGAGCAGCTCGCGCAGTGGTACGAGCTCGTGATGGAACAGGTGCCGCCCAACGGCGATCCGCTCGAAGCCAAGCTCGAGCTGGCCAGGTTCATCGTCACGCGGTCGCACGGGCAGGAGGCGGCGCGGGCCGCAGAAGAGCACTTCACGCGCGTCGTCCGCGAGGGCCGGGCGCCCGAAGTCGTGCCCGAGGTCCCACTTCCGAACAGCGATCCGGTCCACCTTCCGGCGCTCCTGGTCGAGCTCGGGATTCCCTCGACGAGCGAGGCTAGGCGTCTGATCTCACAGGGTGGAGTGCGCGTCAACGGCGAGGCGATCACCGACGTCGATGTCCCGCGGGCTACCCTCGAAGGGGCGCTTGTTCAAGCGGGAAAACGCCGATTCGCCCGCTTGACAGTGTCCTAGGCGCTGGTACCATACGCGGGCTGCCCATCCGGGCGGTGTAACAAAGTCCCTGCAAACTCACGATCGGAGAGCCCCGAGAGCAACTGATACGAGCGGAATGTTCGGATCATCTGGGGCCTTCGGCGCGAGTCGGAGGCTTTTTTACGCTGTCAGGGAGTAGCGACGGTCTTTGAAAACTCAACAGCGTGCGTTTGAACGCCGAGACCTGGACCTCTCGAGGTTCAGGCTCGAAAAACCTGTCAGCCTCGAGGC
>JBKPFE010000011.1:0-4034 GCA_046728705.1 Actinomycetota bacterium | reverse complement strand
AGCTCGGCCGGAGCGGGCGACGGCTGCGCATCCACCCGGCGTGCGAGCTCCTCCGGGCCGCTGTAGCTGTCGATGAGGTCGGGCGCGAGCGTGCCGAACCGCAGCACGAGCTCCAGGTACCGCTCGCCTTGGGTGAGCGTTCTACTGATAGGTAGATGATGGTGGAGAGCGAGGGACGGAAGAAGACTTTATGTCGCTCTACCAGCTGAAGCCGCGCGACTAGCGCACGTGCGCGCTGACCCGGTCGCCCCAGACCTCGGGGCCGCGGGTCAGGCGTGGCCGCCGCCGATAGACACCGTGGCGGCGCAGATACGCGTACTGATCCTTCGCCTCGATACCGGCGCGAGCGAGCCTGAGCGCCAGCAGCTCCTCCCGGAGCGCCTTGCGCCGCTCACCGGTTAGCGCGCGGTTCAGAAGCAGCAGGCGCACGTCGTTGATCCCGCGCTCGAGCTGCTGCTCAAGCTCCCGCTCGCGCTCGGCCGCGGTCACGGCAACGGCTTCCCGCTCGGGCTGATCCGCGCGTCGGGCAGAGGCTTGCGTGATTTCAACGCCGCGAGCACGGCCGCCTCGCCTCGATGGAGGTAGGCGGCGCACCGGAGCATGTGCGGGTCGACCAACGGCACCTTGACGACGAGGGCGCGGTCGTGGACCGAGAGCTTGCCGCCGGCGTCGTCGATCGCCGCGGCCGCCGAGGCCAGCGTCATGTCTGCGAACTCGCGCTCGACATCGTTCAGCGTGATCGCGACCTGCGGCAGCGCCCGGCGCCGCTGGCGTTCCGCCTCCGCTTCCTCGGCTCGCGCCGCGAGCGCCGCCTCGCGCTCCTGTTGGGCCAGCTCCAGCTCCTCGCGCGTTGTCGGGCCGGACTCCGGGCGCTCGAGCCAGACCGGGAAGCCGTCGTCGCCGATGACGTACGCGTCTAGTGCTGCATCGCGCCCATCGCGGCGCTCGCCGAGCGCGCGCCGCCAGGCCCGGCCCTGTTCGTTGACGAGCAGCCCGTCGACGAGCTCGAGCGCATCCCAGTTCAGCTGCTCGAAGCCGGCCGCGTGCAAGCGGGCGATGTGAGTCTCGGCCTGGTCTCTCCTCCGGAGATCCTCGGGTGTGCCTGAGAAGACGTCGCCCCCGATGCTCACGAGCCGAGCATAGCCCGTCGGCCGGGCAGGCAACATGCGCGTCATGGCGACGATGCGGGAGCGCGGCTACTCCGGAGCGTGGCCGCGGGTGCGGCTCGCGATCCTGCGCCGGGACCGCTGGCGTTGCCGTTGGTGTGGCGGCCGGGCGAACCAGGTCGACCACGTGATCCCGATCTCGGCCGGCGGCGCCCGGCTCGACCCGAGGAACCTGGTCGCCTCCTGTCTGCGCTGCAACGTGCGCCGCGCCCGCGAGCGCGAGGAGCGCGAAGGGTTCCCGAACCGGCCGTCGTGGTCGGTGTCGGGGCGGGGTACGCGGCGGGTGTGGAACGGGGCGATCACGCTCGTGGCTTGCGTCGTAGGAGTCATCGGCACTCGCTGTGGAGGAGGCGACGGCGGGGTCGCCCCGCCTGCGGCGCCGGCGAAGTACCTCGCGCAGCCGTTCACAGGCGCCGCCGTTCCGAAGCGGTGGGCCGGGAAGTGGCACAACGCCGCCGCTGACATCGACTGGCACACCCTGGACATCGACTGGCACATCCTGGCGGCGACGTCGCCCGAGTGCCGCTCGCTGACGCGCAGCCGCACGACCTGCTTCACCTTCGGCCCGGCCGGCTCGTCGACACAAGCCTCCGATGTTCTGGCCGCGGGCGCAATCACCGTGAAGGACCGCATGGTCATCTTCCGGATGACGTACAGCGCTGGCCCGAGTTTGCCGGGGTGCTTCGAGGACGACGCCTACCGCTATCGGTACACGGCGGGGCGCCTCGAGGTGCTTAAGGACGACCAGAAGCACTGCTTCTGGGAGCGCGGCGAAGGCGATGGGAGGAGATTCGCCATCCTTGAGCGCCCGGCTAACGGCCTGGTCGCTTCGATTCGTGGGTAGCTGGGCTCTATAGAGCCCGAGCCCGGCGCTGGGGTCCAGCCCTCGAAGCGACCCGCGATCTGACGCTATGAGTGAGGATGGGAAGAAGAAAATTTCATGATCCGCTTCCTGCTCATCGCGCTCGCTGTCGTCGCGGTGACCATCGTCGTCGGCAGCTACCTCAACGGGCCACCCTTGGTTTCCGACCCCGCGTGCAGCGATCCGACCCTCGCGACGGCGCAGGCCGTTCAGCGCTGTCGCAGAGACCGCCCGACGAGCACGTGGGAGAGGATCTCCAAGGGCGCCCCTGGTGACTCCGCGGCGGAGCGGGGCACAACGGAGACCTCAGGCGACGTTTAGGGCACTAATGGGGCACGCGCGACGACGAGCGGAAACGCGACGGCCGCTGCGAAGCCAGTCGCCATGCGGCGTGCGAGAGATGGGCGATCGTGGATTCGAACCACGGACCTCCGCCTTATCAGAGCGGCGCTCTAACCAACTGAGCTAATCGCCCGCGAGCGACGATGGTAGCGCAAGGCCCTCCGCTTTCCGGGCAGGACCCCCGGGCTATCATCCGAACAGGCCTGGAGCCTCTTCGCCTATGTTTGAGATGGTCATCTACGGGGTCAGCTTCGACTTGGTCGGCAAGCAGCCGATCGTTCTTCTCAAGACCGCGGATGGAAACAAGTTCCTCCCGATCTGGATCGGGCATCCCGAGGCGGCCGCGATTCTGATGAAGCTCCAGGGCGCCGCGACACCGCGCCCGATGACCCACGACCTCATGGCGGACATGCTCGAGCAGCTCGATGCCGAGGTCACGCGGATCACCGTCACCGAGCTCCGCGACAACACCTTCTACGCCAGCATCACGGTCCAGCAGAACGGCTCCGAGATCGAGATCGACTCGCGCCCCTCGGATGCGATCGCGATCGCCGTCCGGGCCGAAGCGCCGATCTATGCCGCCGAGCGTGTGATCGAAGAGTCCGCGATCGAGTTCGAGGGCGAAGAGGTGAACGAGGAGGAGATCGTCGACGAGTTCCGCAAGTTCCTTGACGACGTCTCGCCCGACCAGTTCGCCGTCGGCGACGAAGAGAACTAGTACCGCTCGAGAGCGAGTGCGATCCGCCGCCGGAGCGGGGCTTTGCCCGGCGGGAGGCTTACAAAGCGCAAAGAACAGCGGACGCAGCAGGCGCAATGCCGGCTCCGTCCACTGTTGACTGGAGACTCCGCTCGCAAGGAGGGGGCTCGTGGGGGAACCAGGGGTTCCCCCACGCCCTTTAGATATTCTTCCGCGCCCTCCACTTGTTGAAGATCTTCGAGATGCTGCGGTGGGCTGCCCGCATCGCCTCGTCCGGGCTCATCTCGTCCCTGGCCACGCGCGCGAACATCTCCGGGATCACCCACTTCGAGAACACCTCGTCGATCGCGGCGTTCGAGTAGCCGGGGTAACCGACGTTGAAGGTGTACTTCTTGGAGATCTCGTCGAGGACCGTGTACCGGCCGCGAAGCTCGTTCGGGTAGTCGGTCTGCTTCGCCAGTCGGACCTTGATGTTCGAGACCGAGCGCGGGAAGGTGGGGAAGTTGTAGAAGTAGCTGTTCAGGAAGTGCCCGGTGTACTTGGTGCCGATGTCGACCAGGTACTTCTTTGCAGCCGCCTTGTTCTGGGCGAACTTCCAGATCACGTAGACGCCCATCACGTGCTCGAGCCCTCGCCGTGGAGCCGGCCCCTTGGCGATCGGCAGGATGCCGATGTCGTTGTTGAAGCGGAGATCGCGCTGCTCCGCGCTTCGGGCGATCGAGATCGCATTCAGCGCCAGGGACAAGCGGCCGGCGAGGAACTCGTCGTTGTTCGACGAGGCCGTCCAGGCGAAGACCGAGTTGGTCATGCCACGCTTGTAGAGGTCGCGCATGAACTTGAGTGCCTCGATCGTGCCTTTGTTCTTGATCGCGACCCGCGCGTCCTGGGTCTGGATGAACGAGCCGAAGTTCATCAGCAGCGCGATCAGCGCCATGTTCGAGTCGAGCTCGTTGGACATCCCGATCCC
>JBKPFE010000065.1:0-1816 GCA_046728705.1 Actinomycetota bacterium | reverse complement strand
CTGCAGCACCTCGTGCTGCTGCATGATCCCGAGGAATCCACCGATCGCCGAGCCGAAGAGGATTCCCATGCGCTCCGGCTCGTACTGGGCGTCGAGCGCGGCGTCGTCGAGCGCCTCCTTGCCGGCGGCGAGTGCGAGCAGGACGTTCCGGTCGAGCCGCCGGGCCTCCTTCGGCGAGACGATCTCGGGCGGCTCGAACCCTTTGACCTCGGCGGCGACGCGCACGGGGAACTCGCTCGCATCGAACGACTGGATGAAGTCGATGCCGCTCTCGCCCGCGACGGCGGCGTTCCACGTCGAGGGCAGATCGTTGCCAAGCGGGCTGACCGCACCCATGCCCGTGATCACGACGCGTCGCATCGGGCAAGCTTAGGCGGATGCCGGGCCGCCACGTCCCATTCCCGCCGATGGAAGCCGAGCTCGTCAAGGAGCTCCCGGAAGGCGACGGTTGGCAGTACGAGCCGAAGTGGGACGGCTTCCGCGGGATCCTCGAAAACGACGGCGGCGAGCTCGCGCTCTGGTCGCGCAAGGAGCGACCGCTCTTGCGCTACTTCCCGGAGCTGCGCCCGCTCGGCGAGCTGCTCCCTCCGCACTCCGCCCTCGACGGCGAGATCGTCATTGCCCGCGACGGCGTCCTCGACTTCGACTCGATGCAGATGCGACTCCACCCCGCCGAGAGCAGAGTGCAGAGGCTCTCGAAAGAGATTCCGGCCGAGTTCATCGCCTTCGATGTCCTGCTCTGGAAGGGGAAGCCGATCCACGAGCAGCCGCTGGCGAAGCGGCGCAAGGAGCTGGAGAAGGTGGCGAAGGGATTCCGGCTCTCGCCCTACACGCTGGATCCGAAGGACGCACAGGCCTGGCTGGACACGTTCGAAGCCGCCGGGCTCGACGGAGTAATCGGGAAGCGGCTCGCCGAGCCCTACCGTCCCGGCTCACGTGAGGCCGTGGTCAAGGTGAAGCCGTACAAGACTGCGGACGCCGTCGTCGTCGGCCTGCGCTGGAAGTCGAAGCCCGACCGGATCGCGACCCTCTTGCTCGGCCTCTACCGCGACGACGGCGGGCTCGACTACGTGGGGTCGGCTGCGGTCGCAGCCTCGAAGCACGAGCAGATCGCCGACCGCGTGCTCCCGCTCATCGACACCAAGTCGGATCGCCGCTTCTCGGAACCGAATCGTTGGGGGACGGGCGACCTGGAGGAAGCGGCTGTGAAGCCGAAGCTCGTCGTCGAGGTGCGGTACGACAAGGTGCAGGGCAACCGCTTCCGCCACGGGACGCGCTTCATCCGCTTCCGCGACGACAAGGATCCGAAGGACTGCACGTGGCGCGAGCTGCGCCCGCCACGCAACCCGAACGACCCCACGTTCGAGTCGCTCCTCGCGAGCTAGCTCTTCTTCGCTCGCGACGGCTGGACGCGCTTCGGCTCGCCCGGCATCTTCGGGAACTGCGGCGGGTACGGCGCCTCGCCAACCCCGGCGGCTTGCTCTCGCTCGACCCACTCGAAGAGCTTCCTCAGGTCGCAGACGGCGTTATCGATCTCCGCCTGGACGTCGCCGAGCTTCGCGAAGCGCTTCGGCATCGTCGCGAGGGTGAAGTCCTCCGTCTCGACGTCGGGCAGCTCTTCCCAGGTCACCGGGGCCGAAACCGTCGCGTCCGGCCGGGCGCGGACCGAGTAGGCGGACGCGATCGTCCGGTCACGGGCGTTCTGGTTGTAGTCGATGAAGACACGCCGGCCACGCTCCTCCTTCCACCACTTAGTCGTCACTTTCTTCGGCAGGCGGCGCTCGACCTCGCGCGCGAACGCGAGCGCGCAGCGGCG
>JBKPFE010000377.1:0-4237 GCA_046728705.1 Actinomycetota bacterium | reverse complement strand
GTCAAGACGTGTGGGAAATCGGCGGGGTAGATCGGAGGGTTGTCGAGCAGCCGGTCGTTCCCGGCCGCGGCGACGATCAGCGAGCCGCGCCCGAAGGCGTTGATCGTCGCCTCGTAGATCGCGCGCGACGGCTCGTCGCCGCCGAGGCTGAGATTGATCACGCTCCGACCGGCAGCGACAGCGCGGCTGATGCCCTCCACGATCACGGACTCGGCGAGGAACTCGAGGTCGAAGGAGCGAAGGACCGCCTGCGGGTAGATGCCGACGGCACCCTTCGCGTCGGTGGGCGCCGCCGCGGTCGAGGCGACGATCGTGCCGTGATACTCATCTGTCTCCAGATCGACCAGCTGCCGGTTGAGCAGGAAGGTGTTGGGGCGGGCGGAGAACTCCATGTGGCTCGTGTCGAGGCCTGAGTCGATCACGGTGATCGGTACGCCCGGAGCGGGCGGCTCTGCTCGATCGGCGCCGACCCGATAGTGATGCCAGCCGATCGCCGGTACGGCCAGCGGATCGCCTGCTGTGAGGTGTCCCTGGCGGAAGACCGGCCGGTCCGCCTCCGCATAGCGGAGCGCACCCATGTGGCGCAGTCGCGGAATCAGCTGCTGCGCTTCGGTGCTGCGCAGCCGCCAGATGTGAAGCGCCGGTGCGACGATCGTCCCGCCCCGGCCGGCGACGAGGCGCTCCGCGGCAGGATCGGCCTCGAGCCCGAGGAGGGTGAAGCGGTGCTCGGACAGCGCCTCGAGCGCGCGACCAGTCGGAATCGCAGCGACAGGCGCTGCCTCCGCCGTGCTTGGCGCAGCCAGTACGAGCAACGCCAAGACCACCCCCAACCGGCGCATGTAGACGAACATTAGCGAGGTGATGCCACTTGTCTACATCGGCCTCGGCTCCAACCTCGGCGACCGGGAGGCGACGATAAGGCGGGCACTGGAGCTGCTCGCGGCAGGCGGCGGCATCGAGGTCGAGGCGGTGTCGTCGCTTCGGGAGACAGATCCGGTCGGCTACGCGGATCAACCGCGGTTCCTGAACGGGGCGGCCGCGATCCGCACCCAGCTCGCTCCACGAGCGGTGTTGGCGCGGCTCCAGCACGTCGAACGCGCGCTCGGCCGAGACCGAAGCGGGCCGCGGTTCGGGCCACGCACGATCGACCTCGATCTCCTGCTCTACGACGGCGAGCAGATCAACGAAACGGGGCTGGAAATCCCGCATCCACGGCTTGCGGAGCGGCGGTTCGTGCTCGAGCCGCTGGCCGAGCTCGACAGCGCTCTGGAGGTGCCTGGAAGGGGGTCGGTGCGGGCCTTACTCGCCGCACTACAATGACCGCATGTCGCACCTCGACGAGCTCGACGAGTTCGAGGCCGAGCTCGAGCTTCAGCTGAAGAAGGAGTACACGGCCGTTTTCGGCCTCTTCCGCTATTGCGTCCTCACGCAGGACGCCACGTACCACTGCAACACGCTCGATCTCCGCTACGTGCCGCAGCCGAGCTATCCCTTCTTCCACCTCCGGATGGAGGACGTCTGGGTCTGGGACAAGAACCGGCCCACTCGGATGATCCCCCGCGCCGAGGTCTACACCTCGAGCGACGTCACGGTCGAGGAGCTGCGCGGCGAGGGGGAGGAGCCGAAGCTGACGGCCGAGGCTCTGGCGGATCGCATCGGCGAGCCGCTGCGCGACGACGAGTAGCTGAGGCGTCGACTTGGCGACGCCGACCGTGAGAGGCTGTGCCGGCTTTGCCGGTGCAGCCGGTTAGCGCGCTGCTGCTCGCAGTCGACGTCGGTAACACGCAGACCGTCTTCGGGCTGTTTCGGGACGGTGAGCTCGGCGACACACGGCGGGTTGCGACCGAGGCCGACCGGACCGGCGACGAGCTCGGCGTCCTGCTCTCCGGGCTGATCGACCTCGAGGCGGTCGATGGCATTTGCCTCTCTTCCACGGTGCCCTCGCTGGTCAGCGCCTACGAGGACTTCTCCGCCCGCTGGGTCGGCGTGCCCATTCTCGTCGCCGGCCCTGGTGTGAAGACCGGGATTCCGGTCCGCTACGACGACCCACGTGAGGTCGGCCCCGACCGGATCGCCAACGCTGTCGCTGCACGGGAGCGCTACGGGGCGCCCTGCATCGTCGTCGACTTCGGTACGTCGACGAACTTCGACGTGGTCTCGGCCGCCGGCGAGTACGCCGGCGGGGTGCTCGCGCCTGGCATCGAGATCTCGATGGACGCGCTCTCTGCACGAGCGGCGCGCCTTTTCCGAGTCGATTTCACCGCGCCGCCGACGGTGATCGGCAAGACGACCGCTGCCGCGCTCCAGTCCGGCCTCGTCTACGGCTTCACAGGCCAGGTGGACGAGATCGTCACCCGGATTCGCGGAGAGCTCGGCGTCGAGACTAGGGCGGTCGCCACCGGCGGGCTCGCCGACCTGATTGCTCCGCACTCTCGCACGATCGAGACGGTCGACCCCTTCCTCACGCTCGAGGGGTTGCGGCTGATCTGGGCGCTGAACGCTTAGAGGCTGTTAGCCGCCGCCGTAGATCGAAATCGGCAGATCGAGCTCCACTTCGTCCAGTGGGGCGTGTTCGCGCTCGAGGCGAGCGAGCACGAATGAGGCGCCGGGGGCCGCGGCGAACAGGCGCTCCTCGACCTCGTCGAGCGTCTCGAGACGAGTCAGCTCCTGCTTGAACTGCCGCGGGAACCGGCCGCGGCCGAGGTACCAGCCGTAGAACTTCTTCAGGAAGCTCGTCGCCCGCTTCTCACCCAGCTCCCGAGCGGTCTCCCGGACGAAGAGCAGCAGCTCGGCGGCGACCTCCTCGCGGGACGGCTCCGCGTCCGAGTCGCCGGCGATCTCGCGAATCGCCCACGGGTTCCCTTGGGCCGCGCGCCCGACCATGACCGCTGCAGCGCCGGTCGTCGCCAGCACGGACTCCGCCCGGGCGCGGGACGTGATGTCGCCCGACGCGACGACGGGTACGTCGACGAGCTCCACCAGCTCGGCGGTCAACGAGTGGTCGGCTTCGCCGGTGTACATCTGCCGAGCCGAGCGGGGATGGAGCGTGAGCGAGGCGGCTCCGGCTTCGACCAGTCGCGGGCCCAGCTCCAGGCACGTGCGCGCGCCGTTCTCGACCCCGCGCCGCATCTTCACCGTCAACGGAACCTCGACGGCGTCGACAACCGCGTGGACGATCGCCGTCGCGCGGGCGGGGTCTTCGAGGAGGGTGGCGCCGGCGCCGGTCTTCGTCACCTTCTTGACCGGGCAGCCGAAGTTGATGTCGACCAGGTCGGCGCCGGCCGCCTCGACCATCCGGGCGGCTTCGGCCATCGTGGCGGGGTTCGACCCAAAGATCTGAACGGCGAGCGGGTGCTCGTCGGAGGCGATGCGCAGGTACCCAAGGGTGCGCTCGTTTCGGTGCTCGAGGCCGGCGCAGCTGACCATCTCCGAGCAGACGAGCCCCGCGCCGAATCGCCGTCCCTGGCGGCGGAAGGCCTGCACGCTGACGCCGGCCATCGGCGCCAGGACGACGCGGGTCGGGATCTCAACCGGCCCGATCCGCCACGAGGACGAGAGATCTACCTGCACAGAGCGGAAAAGCCTAGCCGAGCGGGTTTGACGCCATCCGGTGCCGCAGGTACCATGCCGCCCCCGCGAGGGCCGATGTGTTCGGCCCGCGCGTTTTCTTTGGCACCGAGGAGGCCCTGTCGTGAAGGAAGTGATCCTCACCCCAGAGGGTTACAAGAAGTTGAAGGAAGAGATCGCGCATCTCTCCACCGAGAGACGGCGTGAGGTCGCGGATCGCATTCGCATCGCCCGCGAGTTCGGCGACATCACCGAGAACGCCGAGTATGACCACGCGAAGAACGAGCAGGCGATGCTCGAGCACAGGATCGCGCAGCTCGAGGAGCGTCTCCTGTCGGCCCGCGTGATCGACAAGAAGGAGATCAGCAAGGACGTCGTCAGCGTCGGCTCGCACGTCCGGCTTCGGGACGTCGCAGCCAAGGAGACGGTCGAGTACCACATCGTCGGCTCGGCCGAGGCGAATCCGTCCGAGAACAAGCTCTCGAACGAGTCGCCCGTGGGGCGGGCGATCCTCGGCAAGAAGAAGGGCGAGACGGTCACGGTCGCGACGCCCCGCGGAGCGAAGCTCAAGTTCAAGATCCTCGAGATCAAGGCCGCCTAGCCGCGGCCTGTCTGGCGAAAAGTCTCACGACTTTTCGCCACCGGATGAAGCCGGGCGCCGCCGCGCGGC
>JBKPFE010000369.1:0-3234 GCA_046728705.1 Actinomycetota bacterium | reverse complement strand
GCGCTGCTCTCCCCGGATGACCTCTACTGGGCCGGGCGCGCCACGCTTCTCGGGCGCCGCGAGCAGGTTCCGGTCTACGACCGGGTCTTCTCCGCGTTCTTCGGCGGCGAGGACACCGCTTCTCCTCCGAGGCCGCGGCGCGCTCCGGTTGTGATCGAGGGGGAGCGTGCGCTCGCGAGCCCCATCGAACTGCTCCGGCAGAAGAGCTTCTCGCGGTGCTCCCGCGAGGAGCTCGAGCAGCTCGCGGCGCTGCTGGCGCAGCTCCGGCTCGCCGTCCCAACGCGGCGGACTCGACGCCTCACCCCGGCACGCTCAGGGACTCCCGACCTGCGGCGGACGCTGCGCCGCTCGTTTCGCACCGGCGGTGAGCCGCTCGAGCGCCGGTTTCGCGCTCGGCGACGGCGCCGCCGTCGGCTCGTGCTCGTCCTCGACGTCTCCGGCTCGATGACGGACTACTCACGGGCGCTGCTGGTCTTCGCGCACGCCGCGCTGCGCGCCGACCGGCGCTGGGAGGCGTTCTGCTTCGGCACGCGTTTGACGCGGGTCACGCGCGCGCTGGCCGTCTCACGGCCGGACGAGGCGCTCGAACGCGCTGCCGAAGAGGTCGTCGACTGGAGCGGGGGCACGCGGATCGGCGAGTGCCTGAAGGAGCTCCTCGACGAGTATGGGCATCGAGGGCTCGTGCGCGGAGCCGTCGTCGTGCTCTGCTCGGACGGCCTCGAGGTCGGCGATCCGGAGCTCCTCGCCGAGCAGATGGCGCGACTCTCACGGCTCGCGCACCGCGTGATCTGGCTCAACCCGCTCAAGGGGGATGCGGCCTACGAGCCACTCGCGCGGGGCATGCACGCCGCGCTCCCGTATGTCGACGTCTTCGCCGCCGGGCACAACCTGGCGAGCCTCGAGGAGCTCGGCGCGGAGCTTTCGAGCCTCGATCCGCAGGTTTCCTGACGATCCACCGCCGCGTAGGGTCAGACCCGAGGTCGAATCGTCAGGAAGCAAGCGGGTCGCGCCCAGTCGTGGGGTCAGACCCCTTGAGTCGTCGAGACTCAACCGACCGATCAGGCCGCGTCCGCTGCGAGCCCCGCACGAATGAACGTGCGGAGCCGTCGCCGCGCGGTTGCCTTGGCCGCTCCGAACTCGGCCAAGACGGTCTCAATGTCGAGAAAGGAGGGCGCCCGCTCGTGTCCCAAGAGGGCACGCAAGCTGCTCCAGGGCCACTGCTCCGGATCACGAACGAGGCCGGCCCTGACCGGGTTGAGTGCGATGTACCGGTGCACCTCGAGTGCGTGACCCTCGCTCTCGACGAGCACGGCGCGAAAGCGTCCCTCGAAGACGTGGCTGCGCTCGCCCCGGTGCCAATTCGCCCACTGCGCATACCGCCCGTTGAGGTACTGCATTCCGGCCGAGATGTCCGGATCAGGTGTGGCGACCAGAAGGTGGTAGTGCGTCGAGAGCAGGCAGTAAGAACGGCAGGACCAGCCGAACCGAGTCACGCCCAGCTCGAGCATCGCGAGGAACTGTCCGCGCTCCTCATCGCCACGAAAGACGACCCGTCCGAAGTTGGAGTGGGCGGTGACGTGGTAGAGGCCGCCAGCGACCTGGAGGCGCGGAGGGCGAGGCACACCACGACGGTAGGGGCTGTCAGGCCGCCGGAAGCGGCGCGCGCCGCTCTCGTCACAGAGCTGGCGCGGGTTCGCGTGGGGTCAGACCCCTTGATACGAAGGGACTCAGATTTTGCTCAAGCGCGGGCTCAGGCTGCCCGCTCGAAGGCCTTCGTGAGCGCTCGCGCCGCCAGCACCTCCGCCAAGTGCGTGCGGTACTCGCCCGACGCATACGCATCACCCGTCGCGACAGGGATCGCGTCCGAGACCTTCTCGGCGGCGGCTGCGATCGCCTCCGGCGAGCCCGGACCACCCTTGACCGCCTCCGTCGCCGCGGTTGCATGGACCGGCGGCGAGGTCACGCCGCCGATCGTCAGCTGCGCGGCGGTGGAGTTGCCGCCTTCGACTTCGACCACGGCGGCCGCGCCGACGATCGTGTAACCCGAGGCGGGATGGCGGTGCTTGACATAGGCCGCACCCGTCCCCGCCGGGGTCGCGGGCACCGTTACGGACGTGACGAGCTCCCCCGGCTCGAGCGCCGTCTCGAAGATGCCGCGGAAGAAGTCGTCGGCCGCGATCTCGCGCTCGCCGCCTGCCCCTTGAACGGTGATGGTCGCGCCCAGCGCCTTCAGCACCGTCGGGTAGTCGGCCCCCGGATCGGCATGCGCGACGCTGCCGCCGATCGTGCCGCAGTTCCGCACCTGGAGGTCGCCAATCGCCGCCGCCGTCTCGGGGATGACCGGGGCAATCCCGATCGCGACCTCAGACCCGGCGACCGCGGCGTGTGTGGCCATCGCTCCGATCCTCAAGCCGCCGTTACTCGCCGCGATCTCGTCGAGACCCGGGATCCGGCCGAGGTCGACGAGCGCGGCCGGCATCGCCAGCCGCAGCTTCATCATCGGGAGCAGGCTGTGGCCGCCGGCGAGCGGCCGTGAGTCCTCGAGCGAGGCGAGGAGCGAGATCGCCTCGTCGAGGCGAGTGGGCTGGTGGTACTCGAACTCGGCCGGTCGCATCGTGTACATCACGCCTCCCCTCCTTTCGCCTCGCGCATCGCCCGCCACACGCGTTCCGGCGTGAGCGGCATGTCGAGGTGGCGGATCCCGAGCGGCGCGACCGCGTCCATGACCGCATTCACGACCGCGGCCGTCGAGGCGATCGTCCCCGTCTCTCCGGCCCCCTTGACGCCCATCGGATTGACGTCGGTCGGCGTCTCCGTCCGTTCGACCTCGAACGAGGGGAAGAAGTCGGCCTTCGGGACGGCGTAGTCCATCAGGCTCGACGTCGTCAGCTGGCCGCTCTCGTCGTAGGCCCCGTACTCCCACAGCGCCTGCGCGATGCCCTGCGCGATCCCGCCGTGCACCTGGCCGTCGACGATCATCGGGTTGATCACCTTGCCGACGTCGTCGACCGCGATGTAGCGCTCGAGCGTCACCTCGCCGGTCTCGCCGTCGATCTCGACCACCGCGATGTGCGTGCCGAACGGGAAGGTGCAGTTGGGCGGGTCGTAGTAGGTCGTGTCGTCGAGGAACGGCTCCTCGCCATTAGGCAGGTCGTATGCGAGCGCGGCGGCGCCGGCGATCTCCTGGATCGTCTTGGCGTTGTCGGGCACGCCCTTGACGAAGGCCTTGCCGTC
>JBKPFE010000111.1:0-2613 GCA_046728705.1 Actinomycetota bacterium | reverse complement strand
GCCCTGACCGGGACGCTGAACAAGTACGCGCGCGAGAAGAGCCTCCTGAAGGAGAAGGAAGAGAACCTCGAGGGCGAGGACGTCCGCGAAGGGCTCGCGGCGGTGATCTCCGTCAAGCTTCGCGAGCCGCAGTTCGAGGGGCAGACGAAGAGCAAGCTCGGCAACCCGTGGGTCCGGGGCCTAGTCGAGCAGACCGTCAACCAGCGCCTGGCGGAGTTTCTCGAGGAGAATCCGGCCGACGCGAAGCAGATCGTCACCAAAGCGGTCGCAGCGCGGAACGCACGGCAGGCGGCACGCAAGGCACGCGAGCTGACGCGACGCAAGAGTGCACTCGAGAGCTCGTCGCTTCCCGGCAAGCTAGCTGACTGCCAGATCAACGATCCGGAGGAAGCCGAGCTCTTCCTGGTCGAGGGCAACTCCGCCGGCGGGTCGGCCGTCGAGGCCCGAAACCGGGTCAACCAGGCGATTCTGCCGCTGCGCGGCAAGGTAATCAACTCCGAGAAGAACCGGATCAACAAGGTGCTCTCGAACGCGGAGATCCAGGCGATGATCACCGCGATCGGCACCGGAATCGGCGACGAGTACGACGCCGAGAAGCTCCGTTATCACCGCGTGATCGTGATGACCGACGCCGACGTCGACGGGGCGCACATCCGCACGCTCATCCTCACCTTCCTTTTCCGCCAGATGCCCGAGCTCGTCGAGCGGGGCCATGTCTACATCGCCGTGGCTCCGCTCTACCGCGTGAAGATCGGCAACCAGGAGATCTACGTCGAGAAGGAATCGCAATTCGAAGACCTGCTGGTCCGCGAGCGAATCAAGGACATGGAGGTCACCGACCGCGACGGAAAGACTCAGAAGCTGACTGAAGCGCGGTATCGCAGGCTTGTCGGCCCGCTGGCGGAGTTCGAGGGCTACGCAGCGCGGCTGCGTGCCGATTACGGCGCGCAGGCCGTGAACTTCCTCGTCGAACATCGACTGCTGGAGGCTGCGGACACCGGTGCGGACCTGGAGCGGGCGCTCGCAGGGCTCGACAAGGACGGTTACGAGCTCGACCTCGTCGAGAAGGGCAAAGAGATGTTCCGCGTCAAGGTCGTCGAGAAGGAGACCAGCGCGGCGAAGCACGTCACGATTCCCGAAGAGCTGCTGGGCTCGGCGTACTACGCGCAGTTGGGCGCGAGGTACGCGAAGCTCCAGGAGCTCGTCGGTCGCCCGCCGTTCCGCATCACCCTCGGCAAGAAGAGCCGCGAAGCCGACACCTTCGAGCAGCTGCGGCACCAGGCGATCGACCTCGCCAAGGAAGGCATCGAGGTCGGCCGCTTCAAGGGCCTCGGCGAGATGGACGCCGAGGATCTGTGGGAGACGACGATGAACCCGGCAAACCGCATGCTGGTTCGCGTTGACGTCGAAGACGCCGCCGCCGCCGATCTTGCCTTCGCGATGCTGATGGGCGACCAGGTCGAGCCGCGGCGGTTGTTCATCGAGCAGAACGCACGCGACGTGAGGTTCCTGGATGTCTAACGTCGAACCGCTCGGCGCCGGCCGAATCGAGGCGCGCGAGCTCGAGCAGGAGCTCCGCTCGAGCTTCCTCGACTACGCGATGAGTGTGATCGTGTCGCGTGCCCTGCCGGACGTGCGCGATGGGCTCAAGCCCGTGCACCGGCGCGTCCTCTACGGGATGCACGAGGCCGGCATGCAGCCCAACCGACCGTTCAAGAAGTCGGCGCGGATCGTCGGCGACGTCATGGGCTCATACCACCCCCACGGCGACACGGCCATTTACGACACGCTCGTCCGACTCGCACAGCCGTTCTCGATGCGATACCCGCTCGTCCAGGGCCAGGGCAACTTCGGCAACATCGACGACTATCCCGCTGCTGCGATGAGGTACACCGAGTCGCGCCTGTCTCGGATCGCGACCGAGATGCTCCGCGACATCGACGCCGACACGGTCGACTTCCAGCCGAATTACGACGAGTCGCGCCGCGAGCCCTCCGTTCTTCCCGCCCGCTTCCCGAATCTGCTCGTCAACGGCTCCGCGGGGATCGCCGTGGGGATGGCGACGAACATCGCGCCGCACAACCTCGGTGAGGTGATCGACGCCCTCGTTGCGCTGATCGACGAGCCGGAAATCGACGTCGAGCGCCTCACGCGTCACATCAAGGGCCCGGATTTCCCGACCGGGGGGATCATCCTCGGCCGGGAGGGAATCCGCGAGGCCTACCGCTCAGGCCGGGGCCGGATCGTGATGCGGGCTCGCGCTCACATCGAAGAGCTGCGGGGCGGCAAGTCGGCGATCGTCGTCACCGAGCTGCCCTACGGGGTGAAGAAGGGCGGCGACACGGGCGTGATCAAGAAGATCGCCGACCTCGTCAACGACAAGGTTTTGACCGAGGTCTCCGACCTCGCCGACCATTCCGACCGCTCGGGGATGCGGGTCCAGATCGAGCTCAAGCGCGACGCCGTGCCGCAGGTGGCGCTGAACAAGCTCTTCAAGCACACGCCGCTGCAGACGACCTTCGGCTTCAACGCAGTTGCATTGGTCGACGGCGTGCCGCGGACGCTGTCGCTGCGCGACATGCTCCAGCACTATCTCGACTTCCAGCGCGAGAT
>JBKPFE010000357.1:0-10198 GCA_046728705.1 Actinomycetota bacterium | reverse complement strand
GGCGCGTACTGCGCCTGAAGGCCGGCAATTCGCTCGAGCGCTCGCGGAATGGGCAGCCGCGCCCGATCGAGCAGCAGCTGCCGGGCCAGCAGCGCGCGGTTCAGCTCCCGCCGGCTCAGCGTCCGCACGGCTGACTCTTAGGGCTCGAGCAGTTCGAGCCGCGCCTTCTGCACGCGCTGGAAGCCCGCGGCCGTGAGCGCGCTGCTGTCGACCAGCCGGCTCATCCAGCCATGTCCGCTCAGCGGGTCGCTCTCGTCGTCGGGGCTCCCGACAGACGCGAAGATCCGCGCGACGCGGAAGCTCCACTCCTCGATGTCGTCGTGGTCGCCCTCGATGTCGTCGCGGAACAAGCGGAGGTCTTCGCGAAGGCGCTCCTTCACCTGCTCGAGCCACGTCTCGCGCGGATCGCGGTTGGGGTTGACGCCGCAGAGCTCGAGGAGGTCGTCCTCAATCTCCTCGAGGATCAGGGCGTCGATGTAGCGCTCAGCCTCCTCCCAGTCGGGCTCTTCGCCCGGCTCGAGCGCGACCAGCTCGACCGAGCGTCCCGCCGCCTCGGCGCGGGCGAACGTGGCGGCGGCCTCTTCCGGCAGCTCTTCCTCCTCCCGCCTCGCGAACGCGTGCTCGAGCTCGTGGTCGGACGGCTCGTCCACCTCCGAGAAGTCGCGCTCGGTGATGAGCTCGAGGTACGGCTCGTCCTCGTCGTCACGCGCCAGCCGCTGATCGACGACCTGCCAGTTCACGGCCTGACCGTCCTCGATCGTCGCCAGCGAGTGGCCGAGCCGCGGTGAGCCGGGACGGAAGCGACGGAACGCGCCGGCCTCTTCGCGCCCGTCGGGATGCCTGAGCTTGAGGCGGTAGCGCGCCGGCTGCACCACTGCACGCGAACCGTCGATGCTCTCGATCAGCCAGTAGCGGCCCTCGAGCCGGAGTACCCCGCCGACCTCGAGCGGATTCTCCGACGCGTACCGCAGGACGTGCTCGCGCCCGCTTCGGTGGTGCGCGACGACGTCGTAGTGGTAGTCGCTGTGGTCGGAAGGGCTGGGCGGGCCCGGCTCCCGGCGCTCACTCATCGCGTTCAGACCGCCGAGCGCTCGGACAAGTTCCGGGGCTCAACCGTGAGGTCGCGGAGGTCGACGAGTGCGTACTCCCCCTGGTCGAGGCGGCCGGATGAGATGACGAGGCTCTTCGCGATCCTCATCTCCGCGACCCCGCCTTCCCGCCCGACGATCACGAGCCGTGGGTCATAGGTCTTGATCAGCTCGGCGAGGATCTCGCTGCCGGGCTCGTGCAGGCCCTTGTGGCTCGGCCAGGTCGTGAACAGGAAGACCTTCTGGCGCTCCTTGAACTCATCCAGGATCTTGAAGCGGTACTCGACCTCCCAGCCCGGATAGCGGAGGAAGGTCTCCTCGCCCCGAATCGTGTCCGGGTCGTCGACGATCTCGCCGCCCATTCCCGCGAAGAGCAGGTGACCGTCGGCCTGGACGGCGCTGCCGTGCACGCCGCGCAGGTGCGGGAACGTGACCTCCATGTTGTGCGCCTCGGGGAGGTACTCCCGCATTGGTGCATCGGTCGGTCCCGGGATCCAGAACGTAGGCAAACCCGACTCGCCCAGCGCTCGGAAGATCTCCAGGTACGTGTCGGCTTTGCTCCACGCCGCGCCAAGGTCGCCGGTTAGGGCGATTGCGTCGACCCCTTCCGGCGGCTTGCCGATCAGCCGAGTGAGCGGATCGAGCTCGCCGCGGATCTCGCCCACGACCAGGATTGTGCGAATACCTCGGGCCATCTCACCTCTCCTCTCTGACTCCGTCGTTTACACGGAGACTCTCCTCCTTCGCTCCGCTCCGCGATGGAGCGACTCGACCATCAAGGGACGCCTAGTCGTTTTCTCAGGGGAAGACTTACAAACCCGTTCCCCGGCCGAGGCGAGTGGTCACGCCGAGATTTTCGTCGCCGCGACGTCGAGGAGAGAATCGGGCAGGCTTATCCGATTTCTTCGGTGACGGCCCCAGCGGCGGCCGCCTGACTCCGCCGGCGCAGCAGCGGCAGGTCGAGCGGGTCGACGTCACGCAGTTCTTCAGCGATGCGACGCGCGAGCTGCTTCAGCGCGCCGCACAGACGGCCGTCGACCGCCTACGAGGAGTCGCGCGACCTCGAAAGCTCGTACGTCGGCCCCGAGCACGTGCTGCTGGCACTCGCCCGCGACACCGAGACGGCGGCCGGGGACCTGCTCGAGCGCTTCGGCGTCTCGCACACGAAGCTCCGCGGCGCGGTCATCCGCGGGGTAGAGGTGGGCGGCGCCCCGCGCGAGACCTCGAAGACACCGAAGCTGGACGAGTTCGGTGACCTGACCGCTGAGGCCGCGAGGGCTTCGATCCCGAGTTCGGGGCGCGCCCGCTCCGGCGGACGATCCAGCGGAGGGTCGAGAACGAGCTCTCATGGATGGTGCTCAAAGACTCGGTCCAGCCCGGGGACAGGGTTGTCGTCGCCGTTGCGGACGACGACCTCCACTTCGAGGTCGAGTCGGGCGCGGCTCAGGAGCTGGTCGAGGAGGAGGCCGAGCAGCCGGCGGGAGCGCCCGCCTAGGGCGCACTGCGACAATCGAGGGGTGAGCACCGAGCCCACCCGCGGGCCGCGTCTCACCGCGGTCCTCCGGCAGACCGAGCGCGTCACGCCGCTCGAGCTGTTCTTCGACCTCGTCTTCGTGCTGGCGCTCACGCAGTGCACAGCGCTGATGGCCGCTGACCCAACATGGACTGGGCTCGCCAGGGGCCTGCTCGTGCTCGGCGTGCTGTGGTGGTCGTGGGTCGGGTACGCGTGGCTGACGAGCGTGGTCGATCCCGAGGAAGGGGCCGTGCGCCTGTCGATGTTCGGCGCGATGGCAGCCCTGCTCGTCGCGGCGCTCTGCGTGCCCGGTGCCTTCGGCGACGAGGCATTGCTCTTCGCCTGCGCCTACGCGGTCGTGCGTGCGGGCCAGATCGCGCTGTTCCTGCTCGCGAGCCGGGACGATCCTGGGCTGCGCAGCTCCGTCTGGGGCCTCGCAGGGAGCTCGGCGATCGGCGTCGGGCTGCTCGTCGCCGCCTCGGCCACCGACGGCATTCTCCAGGGCGCGTTGTGGGCGCTCGCGCTGGCGCTCGACATGGGCGGCCCGTACTTCTTCGGCTCCGAGGGCTGGAAGCTCGTCCCCGGTCACTTCGCGGAGCGACACGGGCTGATCATCATCATCGCCCTGGGCGAGTCGATCGTCGCGATCGGCGTCGGCGCAGAACGCGGTGTCGATGCGGGCGTTGTCTTGGCGGCCACGTTGGGCGTCGCCGTTGCTGCTGCACTCTGGTGGATCTACTTCGACGTCGTTGCGCTCGTTGCCGCACGGCGCCTTGAGCGGGCCGCGGTCGGCCGTGAGCAGAACGAGATGGCGCGTGACTCCTACTCGTATCTGCACTTCCCGATGGTCGCCGGCATCGTGCTGCTCGCGCTCGGGCTCAAGAAGACACTGGGCGACGTCGGGGATTCACTTGGGACCGTCCCTGCGGCGGCAATGCTGGGCGGGACGGCGGTCTACCTGCTGGCGCACGTCGCCTTCCGTCTGCGCAACGTCCGCACGCTGAACCGGCGTCGGCTCGTGTGCGCCGTGGTGCTGCTTGCGTTCATTCCGGTCGCGGCCGAGTTGCCGGCTCTGGCGACGCTCGGCATTCTCACCGGGATACTGGTCTCATTGATCGCGTACGAGGCACTGCGCTATGCGGAGGCCCGCGACCGCGTCCGTCACCAGCTCGCGGCAGAGCTGGGGGAGCCTGAGCCCTCGTGAAGCGGCTCGCCGCTGTCGTCGTCGTCGTTTTGGTAGCGGCTTCGGCGGGGTCTGCGGCCGCGGCGACCACGCGCCTGGATCGGCATGGGACGGTCCTTCTCGACGGCCGCAGGGTCTTCCCGATCGTGCTCGCAAAGGGCCCACCGGCCGACGGCCTCGCCGAGGTCGCCGCCGCGGGCGTCAACGTCGTCAAGGTCGGTCCCGCGGGAGAGTGGAACGACGCGGCGATCGCCGAGACGATCGCGGCGAACCGAGCGGCTGCGGCGAACGGCCTCTACACGTGGGTGAACCTGAGCTCTCTCAGCACCGTCGCGCCGTCGAGTTGGCAGGCGGACCAGTTGCGCCAGGTGATCGGCTCGCTGGAAGCGGATCCGTCCGGCAGTGCGATCGGCCTGTGGAAGGGCGCCGACGAGCCGGGGCGGTTCCGGGTGCGGCCATCCTCGCTGCGCTTCGCCTACTGCCTCGGAACCGGGCGAGGCCGCCGATCGTGGTGCGCCGGCGAAGCGCCGGCCGACAGGGATCACCTGTGGGTCACGGTGCAAGCGCCGCGGGGTGGGATCCCCGGTCTGGCGCGCTACAGCGCTGTCACCGACGTGCACGGGATCAACCGCTACCCGATCGCGATCGGCGATGCCGACCCCGACCTTCGCGACGTCGGCGTCTGGACGAACAGGCTCGGCTGGGCGACGCCGAACCGCGCCGTCTGGACCACGCTCCAGATCTGCTGGACGTGGAGCTACGACGCGGTTGGCAACTTCGCGCTGCCGACGCAGGAGCAGGAGCGTTTCATGATCTACCACGCGATCGTCAACGGCGCCCGCGCGCTCGCCTTCTACGGCGGCAACAACCCGAAGTGCTGGGGGCCGTTCGACGCGGTGGGCGGCTGGAATTGGACGTTCTGGAACGGCGTGCTCGAGCCGCTGGTGAGCGAGATCGCCGCGGCCAGCCCGCTCGCTCCGGCGTTGGTGCAGCCGGGAACGACGCGGGCGCTGGCGACGTCCGATCCAATGACGCAGGCGATCTCGCGCCGAGGCCGGAGCGGCGAGCTATGGGTGATCGCGGCGCGGAGTGGAGAGGAGCGCGAGGAGGTCGTGATCACAGGGCTGCCCCCGTGGGCGACTCGCGCGGACGTCTACACCGAGGGCCGCTCGGTCAGTGCTGTCAAGGGCACGCTCACCGACAGCTTCGACCGCTGGGCGGTCCACGTGTACCGCTTTCAGCGAAGCTCGCGGGTCGCGATGAGGTACTCCCGCCAGGGCTCGTAGCCGACCCTGCGGTAGAAGTCCGTACGGACGACCCAGTCGATCAGGCAGACGCGGGCACCCGCGTCGCGAAGTAGTTCCGAAGCGCGTGCGACCAGCGCGGAGCCGACGCCCCTGCCCTGGGCCGATTCGGCCACGCCGACGCAGGCGATCGCCGCGGAGTCGGCGCCCAGCAGCCGCCAGAACCTCGAGACCGGCCCCGGCCCGCGGAAGAGCAGCGTGCCCACGATCGCTCCCTCTCGATCGCGGGCGGCGAGGACCGACGAGTCGCCGCGACGGAAGAAACCGAGCCACTCGGGGAAGTGCGCTTCCTCGAAGGCCAGCACCTCGGGCAGATTCCTCGCTCCCGCCACGGCGAGGCTGATCCCCCTCCCGGCCGCGCCGGCCACCGCGCCGATCGGGTCGACGTATCCACGGAGGTCGCGGACGAGGTCGATCGCGACGTAATCCCACGCCCACCCGTGCGCCTGGAAGAACGTCACCGCAGCCGGGAGGTTGGCAGGCACTCCGGGCCATAGGTGGTCCTCGCCGCCGCTGCCGAGGCTCACCCGCTCGGCCCCGCGCTCTCGTAGCAGCTCGAGCGCCGTCGAATGGAGCGCGCTGCCGATCCCCGTGCGCTGCGCCGACGGCGCCACGACGAGCAGCAAGATGCTGTCGCCGTCCACCGCCACCAGGCCGGCGACTTGGCCTCGCCGCTCGGCGACGAAGCCGTCGCGGATCACTCCGAGTCCGTCCGGATCCAGCGGCCAGACCGACTCCAGCGTCGCCGCCCAGAGCCGCTCGAGCGCCGATCGGTCGGCAGTCGGGTCGAAAGCGCGGACGGTGATGGACATCGACCCTCCGCGGAACCCTACTCTCGGATTGCGGCTACCCTGGGCGCTGCGGGGCTATAGCTCAGCTGGGAGAGCGCCTGGATCGCACCCAGGAGGTCGCCGGTTCGAGTCCGGCTAGCTCCATCACTATTCAAGCCGTTTCCGGCGTCTCGGGAGTCGTCCGAGGGGCCGCGTGGTCAGTCGTGTGGTCAGTAAAACGCGAACGCCCCCGAAGGAGATCGTCGCGCGACGCCCAGCCGAACGCTTACGCCGGTTGGAGCGTCTCCGAGATCACTGTCACGATCACGACGAAGGCCACGAGGAACCACACGACGAGTCAGCCGGTGAACCAGTAGGCCAATCACACCACCCCTGAAATGAACATATCGTCTTAGCTAGATCGAGAGCTCCGCCTGCTCGCGGTTGCGCTGGGCCTCGGCGAGCCACGCTCCGGTCTCCTCGGCTTCGCGTCGCCACGGTAGGGAACGGCCGAACATCAAATCACGTCGATCGCGCCGCGGTTCAGGGCGCCGGTCGCGACGTGGACGCAGGCGAAGGACGGGTTCAACCTCCGCACCGTGGAGGTCGACCGCGCCGGCCGGTTGACGGCGGGGTTCGTCAACACCGCCGGCCAGGGGCTCTTCTCCCTGACCTTGACGCCGCGGTAGGCGAAGCGTAGGGGGCGCCTTGCGGCGCAAGGCGAAGCGTAGGGGGCGCCTCGCGGCGCCCCCTACGTTCAACGCAAGGACGACTACGGCGTCGGATCCAGACCCGACCAGCCGAAGATGTCCGTGTTCCCGAAGGTCGGCGGGCACACGACCTGCGGGGCCGGCGTGTCAACATCGTCTGCCGTCGTCTCCGTCCGCAACGACATCCGCCATGCGTCGATGGCCGGGCAGTCGGCCGCGAACCGCGCGTCGTTCCAGACGGCGGCCGCGTAGGTGCGAGAGGCGGCTGCGTACACGTAGTCCCCGAGGAACTCCGCCTCGAGGTTGTTCTGCGCAGAGCCACGCGGATCGCCAGAGGCGCCTCGGTGAAGCGTGGTGAACGCTCCTGGAACTCCGCCGGCGACGTTGGCGTGCTTTACGACGCCGACGAGGCTCCGCGGCGACGTCGTGTCGTTCCGGAACGGGGTCGTGAACGCGTTGTAGACGACGTACACGTCCGTGCCGTCAGGCGACAGCGCAGGCGCCGCGTAGTACCCGCGGTCTCCGGCGTCGGAGATCCGCCGCGGTGCCGCCCAGGTGCCGGGCAGCCCACCGCCGCTCGAGTGACTGAACATGACGTCCTCGTTGTTGAGACCGTCCCGGCCGTCCGCCCACGTGTTGACGATCAGGTTCGTCGCGTCCGCGCCGGTGGGCGCCCCGTTCGCGATGTCCACGCTTGGCGCGGCGGAGAGGTCGTTACGGGCTCCCGCGACCCCGTCCATCACGCAACGGAAGATCACCGGGTCGACGAAGAAGCAGGGGTCGGTGACCCGGTAGAGGTCCATCGGCCGCGTCCAGCTGCGTCCACCGTCGAACGACTTCGCGAGCACATGCGTCCCGACAGGCGGCAGGAACCTGAACGGGCTCTGGAACTCCTCCCAGAACACGTTGACGACGCCCGTGGAGTCGGTCCGGATCGTGCAGCCCGACTGCCCCCACTGCCGCGGGGCGACATTGTGGGCGGGGCTGATATGCCTCGTCGTCCACGTGGTCCCGCCGTCGTTCGACACGGCGACCACCATCGGCGCCGCACCGCTACCGGTGAACGACGCGTAGCAGACGTAGACGTTCCCGAAGAACCTGCTCGACGCGGCGTTGTCCGCCCAGATCTGCTCCTTGTCGGCAAACGTCGCCGAGCTCTGCTTGCTGACGATCACCGGCCGCATCCAGGCGTTCTTGTTGCCCGCGGCCGCGCCGACCACATCGTCTGTCCGGGAGACGGCAATCGCCTCGGTGCCCTTGAACCCAGGTTCACCGAGATCCGCCGAGACGTTCGAGGTCAGGTTCGCGTAGTACAGGCGCGAGCCGTTCGCCCACGAGAACCCGCTCGGGCCCAGCCGCGGCCCGAACGCGAGCGCCGGATCGCCGTCGGAGACGATCCCGCTCTCGAAGTACCACGGGAGCGTTCCGATCGGGCCGACCTGCGGCGTGCAGGTGAAGCCCGGCGGGCCGACGCAATGCCTGGCCGTCCAGCCCGTGTATGTCGGCTGCACCCAGGTGTCCCCGCTGTCGAACGAGAACATGATCCCCGAGCCGCCCACGTTCGGGGTGAACGGGCACGTCGTCGGATCGCCGGCGTTGCATGCCTCCATGTCGATGTTGTCGTTGGCGCCGGCCGCGAGGATGTTCGGCCGGCTGGCGTCCATTGCAACCGCCGGTTCGTTCTGCTTGTTCTGCGAGAAGACCAAGTCGTTGGAACCGACAGTCACCTCCCGGGCGCCGCCGTGCACCGCCAACGCTCCGGGCGCCGCGAGGACGGCGACACAAGCTGCAAGACCGAGGGGCGCTGCAAGGCGCCACGCTCTAGTCCTCCATCGTCCGCACATTTTGCCTCCCCCTTTCCTGGGAAATATCGATGGAGCAAGCTTTATCTACGCCTCTCGATCCGCCATGTCAACCGCCCGAGGGCGTCCTCGCGTCGCCGCTAGGGTCGCCTCGCGCGTGGCCGACTACGTCTTCACGATGATCCGGGCTTCGAAGTTCTACGGCCCGAGGGCAATTCCGAGCCTCAGTGAGAAACGAAATGAGGCGACCCGTCGAAGTGGTGATTTGGCCGGGCCGCAGAGTTGGCGCGGCGGCCGTGATCCTCGACAAACGGGGATATGTGCTGCTAGTCCGCCACACATATGGGCGACTGAACTGGGAACTTCCGGGCGGCGCGAGCGAGCCTGGCGAGTCGGTCATCGCGACGGCACTTCGAGAGGTGCGCGAGGAGACGGGCCTCGCGGCAGAAGCCGAGCGCCTTACTGGCATCTACTACGACTCGGAGCAAGACGCCCACCACTTCGTCTTCCGCTGCCGAACAGCCGAGAACAGGACGCCGGTTCCGAGTTCTGAGGAGATCTCAGCCTGTGCCTACTGGGCACTGAACGACGCGCCACGTCCGATCAGCGACTTCACGCTGCTGCGTATCCGGGATGCGCTCTCTCCCGACCCTCAACTCTTGCCAGTTTCAGTTCAACCCCCTTGGGCGTAGTCCGACCGACACCCGGCACCGAGAGCGCCCCGGCAAGGGGGCGTTTCTCGTTGTGGTCAGCATGGTCAGTTCGTGGTCAGTAACACCCGGGAGCAACCGTCATCGTCCACTCTCGATGCCGCCGAGATCCCGCGTAACCATGCCGGTTAGTCCCCGTTGATCACACCTGCGCTTTTATCGCACCCAGGAGGTCGCCGGTTCGAGTCCGGCTAGCTCCATCTCAAGAATCGCTGGTCGACGGCGCCATTTTCAGCTGATCGGCGCAGCGGGGCAAGAGCAGCGTGCTACCACCGTGCTACCAGAGCCGGTGGTGAAGCTCGTCCGGTTGCACGACACGGGCGCAGGTTAGGCCGAAACAGCGCGCTCGCGGCGACGCACGCGCTGGGCCAGGGTCTCCATGATCGCGAGACCGATCTGCGGATTCTGCTTCAGCACCTTGAGGAAGGCTTGCCGCTGCACCATCATCGCCCGTACTTGGCTCGCCGCAATGATCGTCGCCGAGCGCGGGCCGCCGTCGATCAGCGCCATTTCTCCGAAGAAATCGCCCGGCCGCAGGACGCGTGACTTTCCGACCACGCGCGCACGACCCTCGAGCATCAGGTACATCGAGTTGCCTCGATCCCCAGCCTGGACGATGACCTCACCCGGCGCGTGGTCAACGCGCCAAGCCAGCTTGGCGATCGCGCGAACGTGACGCTTTGGCACCCCAGAGAAGAGGGGCAGCGCACCCAGGACTTCGCTCCAATCGCGCTGAGTCGGCCGATCCCAGGATCGCCGCGTCAGCATTTGGAGCGAGGGGCGCTCACCCATGTCGCCGGCTCCTCGTGCCGCTCCCATCCGAGCGAGGCTATCCGCGGATGCATCGCCCTGCAACGACCGCCTGATGCGGGTCGTGGACGCGTTTTGGTCCCGGGACGAACTCTGGGACCTACGACGAGAGCGCGGCGAGCGAGTCGTCGAGCGCAGCGCCGAGCGCGAGGCCGAGCTCGGTCGCGGCGAGCTCGCGGCCGCCCCGGCCGGCAGCGTGTTCCAGGATCACCACCCCGCGGGCCCGGGCCTCGGGTGCCACTCCGCCTGGATGACGCGGTCTTCGACGCGCAGAACCGCAGCGAAACCACTCGGCAGGCAGCCGTTCT
>JBKPFE010000023.1:0-2098 GCA_046728705.1 Actinomycetota bacterium | reverse complement strand
TCGCGGATGGGTCCTGCTTGCGAGCAGCTCCTGAAACTGTTCCCAGGTCATTCCCGATACGTTGGCACGAGATTCGAAGAAGCGTCTCTTTGATCCGACCGATTCCGGCATCGCCTGTGGTCGCAGACCGACCACGCGAATACCCTGAGGTGCGGCTCGGCGGATAGATCGCGAGTGAGTGCCTCCTTGGCGGCCTGCGCCGCACCGTAGCCTCCCACCAATGGGAGGCCCGTCCGCGAGTGGAGTGTGGTGACGGTCATGATCACCCCCGACTTGTTCGGCACCATCCGCCGGGCCGCCAGGCGCGCGGTCAGGAAGTACGACCTGGTGTAGGTCGTGATCGGCAGGGAGAACTGCTCGACATCCAGCTCGGCCAGAGGGACACCCAGAATCTTCGTGTCCGGGACGCCGACCGCGTTGAACGAGATATCGACGCGACCCGCCTGATCGATCACGGACTGGAGATGCTTGTCCAGGGCCTGCTCGTCGAGAGCGTCGACCTCGGCCGCCTCAGCGGATCCGCCGGCGGAAGTGATGTCCTCAGCGACCGCTTCGACCGGTGCCCGCTGGCGCCCGGTGAGAAACAGCTTGGCCCCCTCAGGCGCAAAGGCACGCGCGACAGCGCCGCCGATCGCGCCTCCGGCTCCGTAGATCACCGCAACCTTGTCCTTCAGCATCATCTCTGGTTCCTTTCTGTGCCCGGGTGGCCGTTTTCGAGGTGTGCTCGTTGAGACACCGGCGACGACCGACATGGAACGGCAGCCGCTGCAGGCAGCGGACGGTACGCGACCGATCCGCAGCGGCCGCCGCCGGGACACAGGTGTTAGGGTTGCCCACGTCCCACGCAGAGTCCCCTGGTACCAGTCGCACTAGCGCGGGAATCCCGTGGCAGTGGCTGGCACATCGGCTATCTGGGGGAGGACGAGCGCGACCGAAGGCGACGTTCACAAGCTGACTTCACAAGCGCAGCTGGCGCGACGTCTGGCGCCGTCTGGGCCCCGATTCCCTGTCACGTGATCGACAAGGAGGCTTGGGAGATGAAGATCATTGCACTCGTGCCGGCGCTGCTGGCAGCGGCCGTACGGGCGACCCGGAAGGAGGAGATCGTGGAAACGACCGATGTGTCCGAGCATCTGACCAGGAGGTCCATCGCTTTCAACCGCCTTCTGCTAGCAGGGATCGTCGTTGCCGCAGCCGCGCTGTCTCTGATGCAGGTGGCCCAGGCCGGACCGCCGCCGCCCGCGGTCCCGGACGCAATCAAGGTTCCTGCCGGCAACAAGGTGTTCCTCATCGGTCATGCGGTCGGCGTCCAGATCTACTCCTGCAATGGCGTCGTCTGGAGTTTCGTCGCGCCCCGAGCGAATCTGTACAACAAACACGGCAAGCTCATCATCACCCACTTCGCCGGGCCAACGTGGGAGGCCAAGGACGGCAGCACGGTCGTGGGCCGGGCCGAGGCAAGCATCACCGTCGATCCCACCGCCATTCCGTGGCTGCGGCTGGCCGCTGCTTCGACGGCCGCGGGTCTTGACGGCGACCGGCTCGTGGCGACGACCTACGTCCAACGGATCGCAACCACCGGCGGTCTCGCGCCTCCCGCCGCTGAATGCAACGCGACGACGGCAGGAACCGTGGCCGAGGTGCCATACACCGCCGACTACTACTTCTGGAAGAAGACCGGTGCCTGACGCAACGCCGGCGGCCGGCAAGCGCGGGTCCGAGCGTAAATCAGCCTGAAAGGGGGTGCCGCCCCGCGCGTCGGCGCATTTTCGCGCGTTTTCGCCGGTCCCCACACCGCCAGCGAGTATCCCATCGAGATACCCACGACCCGCTACTTACTAGGAAGCTCTCTCAGTACCGGTCCAGCTTCGCTCAGTTCGCCGGGTGCGGTCGTCGTGATCACGCGCCATGAGTCCCAGCTGATCTTGAGGATCACGACGGCGATGAGCAGCCCGATGATCGGGTCGGCGATCTCGGCGCCGAGGGCGACGACGCCGGCGCTCGCGACGACGCCGAGTGAGACGAAGCCGTCGACGCGGGCGTGATTGCCGTCGGCGACGAGGGCTGGGCTCGAGAGTCGCCTGCCTGCGCGCAGCCG
>JBKPFE010000282.1:0-1914 GCA_046728705.1 Actinomycetota bacterium | reverse complement strand
CGGGCTCAAGAATGCGCTCCGTGATGCGATCCGCAAGGACGCCGACAAAGCCGTCGAGGACGGTGAGCTGACGAAGCGGCAGGCCGACCGCCTCGTCGAGAAGTTCGGGAACGCGGTCGACAAGCTCGTCGAAGGTAGCCTCAGGGGTGGGTTCGACTTCGAATTCGAGGACGATGGCGGCAAGTTCGAGTTCCACTTCCGCATCGCCCCCGAGGGTCGGATGCCGCTGCCGGATAGGCAAGGGGAACGCTCCCTCGAGCCGGCGATCGTCCCGTCGATCTGAGCAGCCCTCCGCGAGACGGATAACCGCGGGCGAACACGTCAGCCAACGGCGACTAAGGCCGCGCCGGCAAGCGCAGTGACACCCCCGGCGCGACGAGCGACGCTCAGTCGTTCGGCGAGCACGAGTCGGGCGAGCACCACCGTCACGATCGGATAGAGCGCACTGACTACGGCAACGATCCCAGCCGAGCCCTTCGTGGTCGCGAAGGCGACGCAGACGTTGGCTCCTGTGTCGAATGCCCCGACCGCAACGAGTACCGGCACGAACCGGACCGGCAAGCGGAGGGACGTGGAGGTCAGCGCGGCGGCGGCGAGCGCAATCGCGACCGACGCCGACCGAGCAGCGACGACCGCCCAAGGGGCGCTCTCGTCGGATCCGGCGTCGAGTCCGACGACAAAGCCACCGAACCCGAGCGCGGCGACGACGGCCAGCCCGGCACCAGCCGCGATTCGCGGAGTCCCGACGCTCGAGGGCTCACGCGAGAGAGCCACGATTCCCGCCAGGACGAGCACAATGCCGAGCCACTGCAACGCCGTCGGCGTCACGCCGCGCGCCGCGTCGACGGCGAGCGGGACCACCGGCGAGGCAGCGCTGATCGGAGCGACGATCCCCATCGCCCCGACTGCCAGGCCTCGGTAGAGGGCGCCGAGTCCGATGAGCCCCGCGACGCCTGCAGCGGCCGCCGGGAGGATCTCCGAGAGCCCAGGGAACGGGTCGCTCCCGACCCACACCCAGAGCGCGACGCCTGCAAGACCGACCGCCTGCGAGATCGCGAGCACGGCGAGGACTGCGCGGCGGCGAGAGGCGAAGCCTCCAAGGAAGTCGCCGACCCCCCAGAGGACGGCGCCGGAGAGCGCCAGCAGCGACGTCACCGAGCGCTAGTCGTCGTCGCCGACAGGCCGCGTCGCCGCTTGAGCGTCGAGCTGGTTCGCGTGGTAGAGGGCTGCGGATGGTCGCACGTCGAAGCTGATCGTCGGGGTCGCCGAGCCGCTTGTCATCGGATCGCCGCCTCTTCGGCCAGCCCACCCCCGATTACTGCCCATGTCACTGGTGAAGAGGATCGCTGCACCATATAATGCAAAATAATGCACTCAACGCCTGCGGTCCAGGAAGAACACAAGCGGGCGGCAGTTCCGATCGCTCACGCGGTCCGCCGTCTTCGATCAACACGGTCGTGGACGCTCGACGAGCTCGCTGCACGCAGCGGCATCAGCCGTCGGCTCGTCGTTCAGATCGAGCAGGCGCAGGCAAACCCGAGCATCGGCACGCTGCTCCGGCTCGCGGACGCCTTCGAGGTAGCGCTCAGCGAGCTCCTGCCCGAGCCATCCACGGCAACTGCCGGCCTGCGTCCCGCCGGCGAAGAGCTCCGGCTCTGGAGCGGGCCGCGAGGAGGCGCCGGCCGGCTGCTGATCAACCGCGGCCCGCTCGAGCTGTGGTCATGGACGCTCAGACCAGGCGAGTCGCATGAAAGCGAGGCGCACCACGCGGGATGCGTCGAGCTTCTCACCGTCACGACCGGCACGCTCCAGCTTGACGTCGGCGGCGAAAGCTTCAGCCTCACTACCGGCGACAGTGCGTGGTTCGACGCTACTGACGCGCACGCCTACCGCAACCCGACGCGCTCGAGCACC
>JBKPFE010000254.1:0-3182 GCA_046728705.1 Actinomycetota bacterium | reverse complement strand
CGTTCGGCTCGTCGTCGACCGGCAGGGCTCCGATCCGGAGCGGGGCACCCGAGCGTTCTACGACCGTCTCACGGCAGCGGGTATCGACGTCTGCGTCGTGCGAGCGACGCGACCTCGCTCACCGCTCGGGCCGCTCGGAAGCGGCGGGGCGACCCGCTGGAGCCTGGGCGGGCTAGGACACATCGACCATCGCAAGTTCATGATCGTCGACGGGTGCATCGGCTGGGTCGGCGGCGCCGGAATCGAGGACCACTTCCAGGACGGCCGCTTTCACGACCTGTTCGTGCGGGTCACCGGCCCGGTGGTTGCCCAATTCCAGCTCGTCTTTCTTGCCGGTTTTCGCTGGCTCGGCGGTGGGGTCTCGGCCGCCGAGTTGAACACCCTCTTCCCCTCGCTGGAGAGCGGCGCGAACACCGTTCCCGCGGTCGTACTTCACAACGCTCCCGGCCGGTACCGGCCGATCACCGAGGCAATCGCGCGCCTGCTCGAACGGGCGGCCGAGACGCTGGATGTCGTCAACCCGTACGTCACCGACCGCGGGATGATCCGACGGATCGAGCAGGCTGCCCGCCGAGGCGTTCGCGTCCGCCTCTTCGTCCCCGCGAACGCGAACAACTGGGCCTGCGCGGCCGCGCAGCAATTCCACCACGCGAAGTTCTTGGACGCCGGCGTCCGCATCCTCGAGTACCCGACCATGCTGCACGCGAAGGCGTTCGTGCGCGACGGCGAGGAGCTGCTTGCGGGGACTTGCAACCTCGAGGCCTGGAGCCTGAAGCGCTTCTTCGAGATCGACCTCCAGATCTCGTCACGGGCCGTCGCGGCTCAGTTCGACGAGCGCTTCAGCGCGCCCGCCGAGGCGGTCTCGTCCCCGGGTCGACGGCTCACGGGGACGAAAGAGCGGGCCAAGGCCCTAGTGTTCGCCGGCGTCTCGCCCCTGCTCTGATCACGCTTCTCGACGAGCTCGTGGTTTGTTCGCGTTCACCTGGCTGAATCGGGGCGCTCGCTTGTCTCCGGGGTCCCACCGTCGTAGGCTCACCTCCCACAACTCGGCCAATCCGAACGGCCGGAACCCGTCAAGGAGGCTTAGATGCTCGCTGTGCTCGGTGCGGATTACCCGTTTCTCGACGTGATGTGGTCGATGCTCGTTTTCTTCCTCTGGGTGCTGTGGTTCTGGCTGCTTTTCACCGTGTTCGGGGACGTCTTTCGCCGTCACGACCTCTCCGGCTGGGGCAAGGCCGGATGGCTGATATTCACGATCATCCTGCCGTTCCTCGGCGTCTTCGTGTACCTGATCTCGCAGAACGAAGGGATGACGCGGCGCAACCTCGACCGGGCGAGGGCGCAGCAGGCCCGCTTCGACGATTACGTGCGCGAGTCTGCGGGCGGCGGCGGAGCGGCGGCGGAGATCGACAAGGCGAAGCAGCTTCTGGACAGCGGTGCGATCACGCAGGCGGAGTTCGACGCGATCAAGCAAAAGGCCCTCGCGTAACACCGGAGCTGCTGCTCCTAAGCAATCGCTCACATGACGACCGCGGAGATCGCGCCCTCGGCACGCGCGAGCGGCGCGACGATGGTGCTGCTCACGCTCGCGTCCGGCCAGTTCCTGATGACGCTGGACAGCTCGGTGATGAACGTCTCGATCGCGACGGTCGCGAAGGACGTCGGCACGACTGTGACCGGAATCCAGGGCGCGATCACCGCCTACACCCTGGTGATGGCGGCGCTGATGATCACCGGTGCGAAGATCGGAGCGCTGATCGGCCGAAAGCGCGCCTTTGCGATCGGCTGCGTCATCTACGGCTGCGGGTCGTTCACGACCGCGATTTCGCCGAGCCTGCCCGTGCTGCTGCTCGGCTGGTCGTTCCTGGAAGGAGTGGGCGCTGCGCTGATCTTGCCGGCGATCGTCGCGCTCGTGGCCGGAAACTTCCCCGTCGAGCGCCGCCCAGCCGCGTACGGTCTCGTCGCCGCCGCCGGTGCGATCGCGGTCGCTGTCGGCCCGCTGATCGGCGGCTTCTTCACAACGTACTTCTCGTGGCGGTGGGTGTTCGCAGGCGAGGTTCTCGTCGTCCTCATCATCCTGCTTCTCACCCGCCGGATCGCCGACGCCCCTGCGGAGGAGCGCCGTAACCTCGACCTCGTTGGGACTCTGCTTTCCGCCGCCGGGCTCGGGATGCTCGTCTTCGGGGTGCTCCGCTCGAGCGAGTGGGGGTGGATCCAGGCTAAGGCGGACGGGCCGTCTTGGGCCGGCCTCTCGCCCACCGTTTGGCTGATTCTGGGCGGGCTGTTCGTGATCTGGGTGTTCACCCGCTGGGAGCTCCGGCGCGTGTCCCATGGACAGGAGCCGCTCGTCCGCCCGGGATTCCTGCGGAACAAGCAGCTGAGCGGCGGACTGCTCATGTTCTTCTTCCAGTACCTCGTCCAGGCCGGCCTCTTTTTCGTCGTGCCGCTCTTCCTCTCGGTCTGCCTCGGCCTGTCGGCGCTCGCCACCGGCGCCCGGCTCCTCCCGCTCTCGGTCACGTTGCTCGTCGCCGCGATCGGGATCCCGCGCTTCTTCCCGGACGTCTCGCCACGGCTCGTCGTTCGCCTCGGCCTGTTCTCGCTGTTCGCGGGAACCCTCGTCCTGCTCGGCGCCCTGGACGCAGATGCGGGCCCGGAGGTCGTCTTCGTGCCGATGCTTCTGATCGGGCTCGGGATCGGCGCGCTGGCCTCGCAGCTCGGCGCCGTGACCGTCTCCTCCGTCCCGGACGAGGACAGCCCGGAGGTCGGCGGCGTCCAGAACACGATGACGAACCTCGGCGCGTCGATGGGAACGGCGCTCGCCGGATCGATCATGATCGCGGCCGTGGCGTCGTCGTTCCTGGCGAACATCGAGCAGAACCCGGTGATCCCACAAGAGGCCAAGTCCCAGGCGCAGGTCGAGCTCGCAGGCGGCGTGGCCTTCGTCTCGGACGCCGATCTCGAGGCAGCCCTCGACGAGGCAGGCGCCAGCTCGGAGACGACCGACGCGGCGCTCGACGCCTATGGCGACGCGCGGATCGACGGCCTCCGTACCGCCCTCGCACTTCTCGCAGCGATCGCGATCGGCGCGCTGTTCTTCACCCAGCGGATCCCGAAAACGCAGCCGGGCGCGGCGAAGACGTAGCCCTTGTGTCGCCGGCTTGCCTAGTCGGGATCGCCAATCC
>JBKPFE010000153.1:0-2581 GCA_046728705.1 Actinomycetota bacterium | reverse complement strand
AGGTCGGCCTCGATCAGCGCCTCGATCGCCTCGGCATCGTCGTCGACGTACAGCCAGTCCCGGCTCGCAGCGCCGTCACCGTGGACGGTCAGAGGCTTGTCCTCGAGCGCCTGGATCACGAACCGCGGGATCACCTTCTCCGGGTGCTGCCGCGGGCCGTAGTTGTTGAAGGGACGCACGATCACGATCGGGAGGTCGTAGGTGGCGCGGTAGGCGTACGCGAGGCGGTCGGCCCCCGCCTTGGTCGCCGCGTAGGGGCTGCGCGGGTTGAGCGGGTGCTCCTCGTCCATCGGATCGGTCTCCGCGGTTCCGTACACCTCGCTGGACGAGATCAGGATGAAGCGCTCGACCGGCGCCTCGCGCATCGCGTCGAGGAGCACGCGCGTTCCCTCGACGTTCGTGGCAACGAATTCGGAAGCTCCCTCGCGGATCGACTTCTCGACGTGCGACTCGGCGGCCGCATTGACGATCACGTCTACCTGCTCGACCACAGACCGCACGAGCGCCTCGTCCCGGATGTCGCCCTGGACGAACGAGAGCCGCTCGTGCGAGCGGATGTCTGCGAGGTTCTCGAGGTTGCCGGCGTAGGTGAGCGCGTCGAGCGAGACGATCTCGTACGGAGTTGCCCTGAGCAGGTGGCGGATGAAGGCGGACGAGATGAACCCCGCCCCGCCGGTAACGAGAATCCGCTTCACAGCTCTCGATCGATCGTGTACAACGGGCGCCCCTCCACGTCTCGCTGAATTCTCCCCAAGTATTCGCCGATCAGGGCGAGGATGAACCCTTGCACGCCGAGGACGAAGATGACGCCGACGCCGCCGAAGAGCGGGCCGGGGAAGTTGGACTCGGTGATCCAGTACACGACGCCGTAGACGCCGAGGATGAATGCAGCGAGCGTGCATACCGTCCCCAGTGCCAGGCCGATCCACTGGATCGGCTGGGGCCAGAAACCGGCGAGCACGTGGAGCGCGACCCGCGTCAGCCGCAGCGGTGAGTAGCGCGAGGACCCCTGCCGGGGTGAGTGCTGGACGTCGACCTCCGCCACGCTCGCACCGGTCGAGAGCACGAGCGCCTTGGTGAACTTCTGCTTCCCGATCGACCCCAGCGCGGGCTCGAGCGCCGAGCGCCGGTAGGCGTTGAAGGCACAGCCGAAGTCCGAGATCGCGACCCCAGTGAACCGCCGGAGCATCCCGTTGACGAGCAGCGACGGCACCGTTCGCCCCCACGAGTCGCGCCGGGCGGCGCGGCGCCCACTGGCGACGTCGGCGCCGTTCTCGACCGCCGCGACCAGTCTCGGGATGTCCTCCGGCGAGTTCTGGAGATCGCCGTCCATCGTCACCAGCACCTCGCCCCGGGCCCGAACGAGCCCGGCGTGCATCGCCGGATGCTGACCAAAGTTGCGCTTGAGCCGAATGCCACGAATCCGCTCGGCGTCGGCCGCATGGGCCCCCTCCACTGCCGCCCAGGTGGCGTCGGTCGAGCCGTCGTCGACGAGAATCAGCTCCCAATCGCGCCCGAGAGCACCGAGCGCCTCGACCGTTCTCCGGACGACCTCACCGACGGTGCCGTCCTCGTTGTAGAGCGTGACCACGACCGAAATCTCGGGCGACATGAGATCGAGCCTACAATTCGTTTCTCCGTGGACGCCGCCGCCCTCCTCGCCGAACGAGTTCAGGAGCTACGGGACGATCGCTCCCACGGCGCGAGCTGGATGGCTCGCCGGGCCGTCGAGACGCTCGCCGAGCTGACCAAACTCGATGTCCCTAGCTGCGACGACCTGCTCGGGGAGCTCAAAGACGCCGGTCGCGAGCTTGCGGCCTGTCGCCCTGGGGTGGGCGCGGTCGCCGGTGCCGTCGGACGTGTGTTGGCCGCCGCCGGTCACGAGTCTCATCTCGACCTCGACGACCTCCGCCGCCTGATCCAGGAGGAGGCGCAAGCGCTCGACGACAGCCGCCAGCGGGCTGCCGCCTCGATCACGATCCAGCTTCGCGAGCGTATCCAGGGTGGCACCGTCCTGACGCACTCGGCTTCAGCGACGGTCCGGGAGGCGTTTCTGCAGACCAAGCCGGGCAACGTGCTGTGCACGGTCTCGGAGCCGGTCGGGGAGGGCCGCGCCTTCGCAGAGGAAATGCGCGACGCCGGCCTCGACGCCGAGCTGGTCGAGGATGCTGAGGCGCCGAACCGGATCGGTGAAGCGTCGATTCTGCTGCTCGGCGCCGACACCGTTTTCCGCGACGGCACGCTCTGCAACAAGGTCGGAACGATTCCGCTGGCGAAGGCCGCGGCTCACGCGGGGATACCGACCATCGTCGCCGCCGAGGTGATCAAGCTGGCGCCGGTCCCGGGCAGCCAGGCGCCCGAGCTGGCCGACATCGAACGCTCGCTGTTCGAGCTGGTTCCGCCTGACCTCATCACCGAGGTCGTGACGGAGGAGGGCCCCTTCACGCCTGACGAGATCGCAACGCTCGTCGACCGCGTGCCTTTCCTCAGCGAGGGTTACGCACTCGTTATGCCGCTCGGGGCCGGCCGCTAAGGCCGACCCCGAACGACAAGAAGCTATGCGGCCTCGAGCGCGACCTCG
>JBKPFE010000312.1:0-3087 GCA_046728705.1 Actinomycetota bacterium | reverse complement strand
GCGCGACCAGTCGTGATCGCCGTAGACCAGCGTCACGGGGGCGGTGACACGAGCGTAGAGCGCTCGGCCGGCGATCATGCTGCCCACGTTGCGGAAGACTTCCCGCGCCACGCGCGGGTACCCGTGGCGCCGACCAACCCGGCGCAGTTCGGCGAGGTAGTGATCTGGCAGTTTGCGCCCATCGAGCAAGCCGCCCCGCAGCACCACACCGAGCACGGGCTTGTTCTCCATCCTCGTCACGACCGTGCCGATTGCCGGTAGGCGGGCGCTGCCGACGTAGATGAAGGCGACGCGATTGGCTCGGCCGACGCCTTGGGAGTAGTCGTACGGGTTGAAGGCAACGACGCGTCGCACCCGGTCTATCAGCTCGGTTGAGGCCGTCAGCGACACCGTCGCACCCATCGACTCGCCGGCCAGGATGACGTCGGTGATGTCTAGGGTCTTGACGAACTCGACGACCGCGCGGCGGAGCGCAGGCTCGGCGTAACTCGCGCTCGGAGTGATGTCAGACCAGCCCATGCCGGGCAGGTCGACCGCGTAGACGGTGAAGGCCTCGAGAAGTCTCGGGATCACCAGCTGGAAGTGATCGAGCTGCGTCCGGACCGTGTGCAGCAGGATCAGCGCCGCCGGGCCGGAGCCGGCCTTCAAATACCTCATGCGCGTCCCGTCAGCCAGCACGGCGTACGCGATCTCCCCTGAGGGGGACCATGTGCGGGTGTAATCGCCGTTCGATCGCGGCTGCATCTCCATCGGTGCTCCTTCCGCCGATCCGCCAGAGGAAGAGTGCAGTCTGCGTCGCCTCTCGCCCACATCGTGACCTCCTGAAGGCTGGCGTAGTAGTTGAGAGTTCCGTCTGTCCACGACGACGCTACGCATCGTGTGCCTCCTTGTTCTCGACCACGTCCTGCTGCTCGAGTCGTGCATACCGGATGTGCGTCACCCCCGGCGCCTCGACCGCTTCAACCTGTCGGAGCCTCGGCAGGGGCTCGGCGAGATTGTCGAACAGCCGGGCGCCGCTTCCGAGCAGGACGGGGACGACGGAGATAAGCATCTCGTCGAGCAGGCCGGCCGAGAGGTACTGCTGCACGACATTGGCGCCTCCGCCGACGGTGCCGAGGTGGCAATCCTCTACCGCCGGTTCGCTCTGCGCGGCCTGCTTCACGCGGACGCTGTGCTCCTCTCCGTCGCTGCTAGTCGAGACGCGCGCGGGCGAGGCGCTCGGCTGCCGCCTCCGTCGTGATCCCTTCCGTTTCGGAGCGCCGGTAGATCGCGGCCAAGGTCTCGCCGATCCCGGCGAGTCGCGTCTCGACGGTCTCGCTATCCCGGCGGAGCGCCTCCGTACCCCACGCGTAGAGCACACCGCCCGCGTTGATCACGTAGTCGGGCGCATACAGGATTCCGGCCTCCTGCAGCCGGACCGCGTCTGCGCTCTCGGCGAGCGTGTTGTTCGCGCTCCCCGCGACGATGCGGCATCGCAGACGGGGAATCGTCTCGGCGTTCAGCGTCCCGCCAAGAGCACAGGGGCATACACGTCGCACTCGATGCCGATGACCTCATCGGGAGGTATGACCTCGGCGCCGATCCGCTCGGCCAGGGCTTCGACCCGCTGTGGGTCGATGTCGGCGACGAGCACCCGGGCGCCCGCTTTAGCGAGCTGTTCCGCGAGCCGCGCGCCGACGTCGCCGACTCCCTGGACAAGGACGACTCTTCCATCGAGATCCGGCGAGCCGAGCAGGTAAGACACGGTGGCGCGGATCCCGTGGAAGACGCCGCGGGCGGTGTATGGGCCTGGGTCGCCCGAGCCGCCGCGCTCCTCGTTGCGGCAGAAGACGAACGGGTGCCGCTCAGCGATGACGTCCATGTCGGCCGTCGTTGTGTTCACGTCGGGACCGGTCTGGAAGTTCGCGCCGAGCGAGGCGGCGAGGTCGCCATAGCGATGGAGAAGGCGGCGGCGCTCGGCACCCACCGGGGGCGAGGGAACGGACAGCACCGCCTTCCCGCCGCCGAAGGGGACGTCGGCGGCGGCCATCTTCAAGGTCATCGCCTCCGACAGTCGCATCGCATCCTCGAGCGCGGCCGCGGGACTCGGATACGTCTTCATCCGCGTTCCGCCGCCCGCCGGCCCGCGTTTCGTCGAGTGGAGACAGACGAACATCCACGTTCCGGTGGGCGCGTCGAAGCCCACGACGACCTCTTCGCCGTCCCACGAGCGGATGAGCTCCTCCAGCACCCGGAGAACTTACTCCTGACGTCCCTGGTCGCCGAGGGCTCGCCCACACCCTGTGGCTGTGAACCTGCGATTGGCGTTTCCGGGTCCTAACACGGGCTGTTCTTAGGAAACTCTCAGGTCCTTCTTAGGTTCTCCTGCAAGCCTTCTTGAGAAGGCAGGCCGGACGAAAGGAGAACTCCCACCGTGAACCGCACACGATGGCTAGTCACCGCGGCCGCGGCGCTCGCGGTCGTACTGGGCGGCGGTGCGGCGCTCGCGGCGACCGGGTCCACCACCCCCGCCTCGGACTTCCTCGGCGACGTCGCGAAGCGCCTCGGCATCAGCCAGGACAAGCTCGAGGACGCGATCAAGGACGCAACGATCGCGCGTATCGACGCGGCAGTCGCCGCCGGCGACATCACGAAGGAGGAGGGCGACGCGCTGAAGGAACGCGTGCGCTCCGGCGACGTGCCGGCCATCCTGCCGAGCTTCCGCGGTCCGGGCCTCGGGGTCGGCCCGCTCGGTCACGACTGCGTGTTCGATCTCTATCACTTCGCCGGCACGGACCTGCTCGACACGGCGGCCGACTACCTCGGCATGACCGAGGCCGCAGTCCGCGAGGCGTTGCGCGACGGCAAGTCGCTCGCCGATCTTGCGGAGGACAAGGGCAAGCCCGTCGCCGGGCTCAAGAATACGCTCCGTGATGCGATCCGCAAGGACGCCGACAAAGCCGTCGAGGACGGTGAGCTGACGAAGCGGCAGGCCGACCGCCTCGTCGAGAAGTTCTCCGAGACCGTCGACGAGCTCGTCGAGCAGAGGGGCCCCGGCCTCGAGTTCGGCTTCCGCGGCCCGGGGTTCGGCCTCGGCCCGCTTGGGCC